>WRKJ01000098.1 GCA_009778135.1 Defluviitaleaceae bacterium | reverse complement strand
ATGCAGATTGTCGCATATGTATAGGTGCAGTTTTTACCATATTAAATTTTGCATAATGATAGATTTTAGGTAAGCGAGAAAAAATACAACGTGTTTTCAAATTAACGACATGATGAAATCACCCTTCACTCATATCAGCTACTGATGGCAGATTCCCAAGGTTATTCGCTTCTGTTACATCAGGTAATGACTTCAAATATTCTGTTCCTCTATTTGTCGCAATTCCCACACCAGCGATCTGACCCTGTTTCGCAAGTTCAATCCCTTGTTCTTTACTAACAATATGACCATCAGATAATTGATACCCCGTAACCTTACCACTCTTTTTAACCAAAGCTGTAATTTCTCTTGCACCAGCTTGAACTTCCGGTACTTCCTTGAGTGCTTGAAAGGGCAATCCATGCCCTTGATTGAGATGTAAACTCATCATTTTGATCCTCCAATACGCTATTTTCAAGTATTAGTTTGATCAAAATAACTCTTTTTATAACGTGTACAGCGTTTCAAATAATCGCATCACATATTGATGATCCTTAACACTGGCAAGTTCTTGAATGGAATGCATGGCGAGGAGTGGTGCACCCATGTCAATCACTCTCGCAGATAACAAAGCAGCGATCATCGGACCAATGGTCGTCCCACCACGTTTATCTGACCGATTATACAACATTTGATACGGAACTTCTGCTTTTTCACATAATCCTTTAAAAATCGCAAGTCCCGTTGCATCTGTCGAATAAGATCCTGATGCAGCAACCTTAACAACTGGACCGCCACCTAATACCGGACGATGCGTCGGATCATGCAAATCTCCTGCATTTGGATGCACCCCGTGTGCCAAATCAGCAGATAACAGGACTGACGCTTCTAAAATACCATGCAGTTCATGTCCTTCATATCCTAAAGCATGTGTCATTCTTTTTAAAAATTGAGCAACAAATGTTGAATGAGCCCCTCTTGCTGTTAAACTACCGATTTCTTCATTATCAACAAAGATCCCAACTTGCGTATTTTTTGTATCGACATTTTCAAGCAAAGCCATCAAAGCTGCATAAACCATCCACTTATCATCCAGACCTTGTGCTTGAATCAATTCCTCATTTACACCAAGGGTCGTCCCTTTACAAAAAGCATACAATTCCAACTCAAAAGACAACACATCTGCTTCAGGTACACCGATTTCTTTGGCAAGTAACTTTTGTAAATAACCCGCTTTCTTAAATGCTTTGTCAACTAATGCAATGAGTGGCAACATGTCTTTTTGATTGTTAACTTTAAATTCAGTATTCACTGTTGGATTTAAATGAATCGCAACGCTTGGAATCGTTAGCAAAGGGCGATTAAAGTTAACCAATTTAACACTTGGCTTTAATGGGTCATCAGATTTTACAACGACTTGACCGGCTAGTGATAAAGGACGATCAAACCATGTATAAGCGATGGCACCCCCATACATCTCAGTGTTAAATTTTAAATAAGTCTCTTCTGTCACCATCTCAGGAATCGATTTCAGTTTAAAAGAAGGCGAGTCCGTATGTGCGCCAATCAGTCTCAACCCGTTTGTCGCCAAATCTTCCGTCCCGATTTTAAATGCGATCAGTCCTGCATGTTGCTTCTTTAAATAATATTTCCCACCTACTTCTAGTTTCCAACGCCCGCCTTCTTCAAGCGAGACAAATCCCGCTTCACATAATTTCTTTTCCATCAATGCCACTTGATGACTGGCTGTTGGTCCTTCGTATAAAAAGTCGAGTAAGTCTTGCGGGTTGTCTTTCATCATCTCATCAATATCTCCTTCACTTGTCATTTAATGACACATTTTGCTGCACTAGGCTGCCTTTTCATCAATATTTTATCTAAGTTAACTTTAGATGCTGTATCATGGGTGTTCGGATCAGTTGGATCATAGTTTTCTAGAAATGAAATAACTTCTTTAGTCATGATCGTCGGTGTTGAAGCTCCTGAGGTAACTGCTACTTTATTGATCCCTTTTAACTTCTCCAAATCCAACTCTGCTAAGCTCCCAATTCGAAGCCCAGGTGTTTTTGCATGTTCTTCTGAAATTTGAACAAGACGTTTTGAGTTATTACTTTTTGGATCTCCCACTACGATGGTTAAATCAGCCTCTTTTGCCATTGCTGCAACAGCTTCTTGTCTAATGAGGGTCGCATTACAAATTTCTTTAATGAATTCTGCTGTTGGATATTTCGCCATAATCGCTTCTGCTATATCACTCACATCCCATGAAGACAATGTCGTCTGATTCGTAATAATGATATCGACATGATCAAGTTCTAAGTTCGCAATGTCGTCCATATGTTCAATGAGATGAATCCCTTTTTCTGCAAGTCCTAAGCAACCCTCTGTTTCAGGATGACCCTGCTTGCCAATATAAACGACCTCATAGCCACGCGCCAAATGATCAAGCATAATCCCATGTGTTTTTAAGACATCCGTGCAGCTGGCGTCAATATAGTGCAACCCTTTCGCTTCAGCTTTTTCTCTCACTTTCGGACTGATCCCATGCGCCGTAAACACCACCGTTCCAGCATTAATTTCATCAAGTAGCTCAAGACGAGTTTTCCCAATGCCATCTACTGTGATGACACCTTCTTCTTCAAATGCCTTCGTTAGATGCGTGTTGTGAACAACCATTCCGAGAATATGAATCGGTTTCGGTACTGACTCATCAGTGATCGCTTTGGTTACCATGTTTAAAGCTGTAACAACCCCATGACAATAACCTCGAGGACTAATTTTTATAACTTCCATTTATGTCAGCTCCTTCTAACTTCAATAATCTTTCTTTCATCTCTAATCCACCACCATAACCAGTTAAATGACCATTTGAACCGATCACACGATGACAAGGAATCACCATGTAAATCGGATTTTGCCCATTAGCTGCACCCACTGCACGGATCGCTTTTGGCTTGTTAATCATCTGGGCTATTGCTTTGTAAGTCATCGTTTCACCGTAAGGAATCGTACTCACAACATGCCAAACTTGTTTTTGAAATTCAGTTCCGCCTGGTTCAAAGGGTAAATCAAAGTTACGACATTCACCACGTAAATATGCCTCAAGTTGTAAATAAGCTTGGCGAATTAACACTGTTTCTTTAAACGCACCGATGGATGTATCATGTAACTTCAAATATGTAATACTATGCTTATTCGCGCCAATCGTCACGACACCAACTTCAGTTTCATACGTCCACTTATACATCATCATCTATCCTTTTAAAATTTCTTGAATAGTCGTCTATATTTTACCATTTTTTCATAAGATTAAAAAGAGAAGGGAGCGTGCTATTTTGAAAAAATTAAGTCTCAATTTCATCAAAGGGATTTTTATTGGTGTAGGTGCCCTTTTACCAGGGTTGAGTGGTGGTGCGCTAGCAACCATTTTTGGCATCTACGAACCACTTATTAACTTCATTTCAAACATAAAAAAAGACTTCAAGGTGAATATAAAGCGCTTCATCCCTGTTGTCTTTGGCGGTGTTTTCGGTGTCTTTTTGCTCTCTTTTGCCCTTAGCTATTTTCTCCAGTATCATCTCGCAGAAATCAGTATCTTCTTCGTCGGTTGTATGTTAGGCGTTTTGCCAACGCTCATCAAGCAATCGGGCCTTAAAGGTCGAAGTCCCATTCACTTGCTCCTAACTGTTACAGTCTCCATCGGTTCATTTCTCTTATTATCAAACACAGTTGAGTCAACATTTTCGACACATTCATCAGCTGTCGGCATCTGGACTTGGGTTGTGAGTGGCATCATGATTGGCTTAGGTATTACGTTTCCAGGTTTAAGCCCCTCTAACTTTCTCATGTATCTGAATCTATATCAACCCTTAAACGAAGCAATTAGCCAGTTAAACTTCACCATCTTGATGCCCGTTATCCTCGGTGGTATTTTATCTGTGATTTCAACCGCAAAGCTAGTCACTTATTTATTGAGGGTTGCCTATCCCATTTTTTATCATGTGATTCTAGGGTTGGTTCTTACTTCAACTGTTATGATTATGCCACAAGAAGTCAATTCAGTCTGGATGAGCAGCTTATGCTTCATCGCTGGTTTGACTGTTGGAAATTTAATGCGTCGGTTAGAAGATCAAGACGAACAGGGTCAACAAATGATATGATGATGCTTCACGTGAACACGACATAACTTAAATAAGCCACGTACATCAGAACCATGATCGCCCCTTCAATGCGAGACAGTCGTTTTTTTGTCAGGATAAAGAGTAAGAAAATCAGACTTCCTACGAGTAAAAATGCAATATCAAAGATCAGTCCCACTTCAATAGGTAAAGGCGCAATCACACCTGAAAGGCCTAAAACAAACATGATATTAAAAATACTTGAACCGATAATATTACCGACAGCCAGCTCATTTTCGCCCCGCTTTGCGGCCATCAAGACGATGGTTAGTTCGGGTAAAGATGTTCCAATGGCAACAATGGTTAAGCCAACAAGACGTGCACTCATGCCAAGTAGCTCAGAAATGGCCACTGCATGATGTACGGTTAGCTCTCCACCTAAGATAATTAAAGCAAGTCCTAAAACTGAAAGTAATACATTCCATTTAAGTGGACGAATTTCTTCTTCAACATTTTTTTCTACAAGGGCTTCTTTACGATTTTTTAATGCCTCTTTAACGACAACAAACACATAGATGAAGAAGAGTATCAAAAAGAAGGCACCGCCTATTCTTGGAATGACATCATCAAAAAAGAGCATCATGGTCAATAAGATTAAAGGCCCAGAAATGGCAACCCAGTAATCTCTGGCGATTTCTTTAAACCGAATGTTCATTGGGTTGATCAGAGCAGCAATACCGATAATAAAGATTAAATTAAAAATATCCGAACCAATCACATTGCCCATGGCAAGCGCTGCTGTCCCATCTAATGATGCCCGAGCACCAATAAACGCTTCCGGTGCGCTTGTTCCAAAAGCCATCACTGTTAATCCGATAATCAACGTCGGTACTTTAAAATTCCGTGCAATGCCTGCGCTCGCATCCACAAAAATGTCAGAACCTTTGATTAATAAAACAAGTCCCAATACCAATAAAAAGAAAGTTAAGACAACATTCATGATTTATCACTCCATCTCTTTTACTATCTTGGCTATTTTTACTTTCACGCAAACAAAAAAACGAGCTTATTGAAAGAAAAAGCCTTCAATAAGTCTCGTTTTTAAGATAATAACAGAATCGCATGATTCGGGTATGTTGCTATTACCACGTCATTGACGTAACTACTCCCTTATTTCTTACGATTATATGTTAGAAATATAAACTCAATATAAACTTCGGGGGAAACATGAATTTGTACAAAATAGCAACAGCACGATCAACTTAGCAACCATTTTTTATCCAAAGATACTATCCTAATTGGAACTTTTATGGTATACTTTGATCATCAAATGTACAATTCATGTACCATAACTAAGGAGGAAAAGAAATGACAAACACCATAGAAAAGCCACGTTATACAAAAGGCGAGGAACTTTTCAATATGATCACCCACATCGTCGGTGGCGGGCTAGGACTCGTTGCACTTTTGGTTTGCGTCACCATTGCAGCATTTGCTCAAAATGTGTGGGGCGTTGTAAGTGCCTTTGCTTACGGATTCTCGGTCATTTTACTATTCACCATGTCTAGCATTTATCATGGTCTCAAAGTTGGTTCTGCTAAAAAAGTGTTTAGAATACTTGATCACTGTACCATCTTTGTTTTGATTGCTGGTACTTACACGCCTATTTTATTAATTAGCTTTCGAGAGATTTATCCAATAGACGCTTGGGTCATGTTTGGCATCATTTGGGGTTTAGCTATTATCGGCATTATCCTCAACATGATTGATTTGAAACGATTTATGACTTTTTCACTTATCTGCTATGTTGGCATGGGCTGGATCGCACTTTTCAGAGTGAATTTGCTCATTTCCGTTCATGGTGTCCCCTTCTTTGCTTTTATTTTAGCCGGCGGACTGATGTATACCATCGGCGTTTTGTTCTATGTGTTAGGAAAACATAAAAAGTACATGCACGGTGTCTTCCACTTATTTGTTAACGCCGCATCTCTTTTGCACTCTATTGCCATCGCTGTCTTTTTAATGAGGTAGCATTATGTAGTGACCCCTGAAAGTTGGACTTAGTGCCGAAGCCATATGCTTCGGCATTTTGCTTTTTGAGCCACCATGTGAAACCAAAAAGCACCCTTTTAAAAGAGTGCAGAAATATTGAGAATAACAAGGAGTAAAAGAAGCTAATACACTTTAGAAAAAATCATTAAATACAAGCTACGAATCGTAAGTAGTTTGAATGAATATAGCCTACAGTACCAGAGTGTACCCCTGCACCCAGAACTGTTCCACGACGCCACGCCCCAACAGTAGCGCTGGTACGGAAGTTAGTTCCTTGATGGACTTGTCCGTGACTGGCATGATTAGTTCCTGCCCCGCTTCTTAGGTTAACATTATTTGTATTTACAGTATATAATGGTGAGCATGCCTGTACGGCTGCCATATTACGAGTAGATAGATTTATAGTTCCACTAAGTATAGCTATAGCCATTAGTAAAGATAAGAATAAAAATTTAATTTTTTTTTTGAACATAATATCTCGTCCCTTCTTAATTTTAAAAGTTAATATCAAAAATATTTACATCTTTAAAATCCGAAAAATATTAGCTTCTCCCTTGTTCCCTATAATTATAGCATAACAGCGCTGTTATATTTTGCTGAAAATTGACAATTAAATTAAAAATTAACTATTTCAAAAAAAAAGATCGTTTTTTAAAAGGTTCAATTAGCTACAAGCCCATCAAGAGAAACATCTGGATACCCAGATGCATATAAATTCCTATTATCAGAAGATAGTAAATGTCATGTCATAAACCAGGCAGCCACATCTGTACCGAAATAAAGCAACTAATTTGCACTGATACCATTTATTAGTTGCCCATGATGGGTTACTAGTGCATCACAACATAAGTAACCACGCCTATTCATGCGTCTCATTTCCAACTACTGCGTCAACTCGTCCTAACGTACCGACATTGGTACGAGTCGTCCTCGTTTCCTTGTATCTGAAAATGATACACGTCAATATGGGCTATTATTTATGTTGTGCTACACTAGTGGTAAAATATTCATGAAGTAAGCACATCTTGTTTATGTTTTCCGTAAAAAACATTTTAACACAGTGCTTACTTCTTTTATATATTTTTTTCCAACTTCTATTTTACACGACCACCGACATTCTAATGATAGTAAAATTCGTCAATATGTGATAGAATATTGATGGGAATGAAATAAAAGGAGTTATTTTACAACGATGACAAGATTAAAAAATAACACAAAAACCAACCTTGATGGTGTAAAAGTCGAGATGCGTTATTGATGACAAAAAATCAAATGATTATTTTTAAAACAACGGATGAACAAATAGCAGTAGATGTAAGGTTTGATGGAGAAACAACATGGTTAACTTTAGATCAAATGGCTGATCTTTTTGAGCGGAATAAATCGACGATTTCACGACATATCAAAAATATTTTTGACGAGAGTGAATTAGAGAGAAATTCAGTTGTTGCAAATTTTGCAACAACTGCTACAGATGGGAAAACTTACCAAGTTGACTATTACAATCTAGATGTCATTATTTCAGTTGGTTACCGTGTGAAGTCTTTACGTGGCACGCAATTTCGACAATGGGCAACAAAGAGAATACATGAGTATATTAAAAAAGGGTTTACGATGGACGATGAACGACTAAAAAATTTGGGTGGTGGAGGGTATTTTAAAGAATTACTTGCTCGTATCCGTGACATACGTTCAAGTGAAAAGGTATTTTATCGTCAAATTCTAGATTTATTTTCAACAAGCAGTGATTATAGTAAAGATACCCCAGAAGCTAAACGCTTTTTCGCAACGGTTCAAAATAAGATGCACTTTGCGATTCATAATCATACGGCTGCTGAGCTTATTCATAAACGAGTCGATAGTAAAAAAGAATTTATGGGATTGACGACTTTTAAAGGAGAACTTCCCACGCTTAATGAGGCAAAAATAGCAAAAAATTACTTATCAGAAACTGAACTTTCAGGGTTAAATCAACTCGTTTCAGGATATTTAGATTTTGCTGAAAGGCAAGCAAGTCGGGAAATTGTCATGACGATGAAGGATTGGGTGAATCATGTTGATAAGATCTTACAAGCAACAGGTGAGAATATGTTGCAAGGACAAGGCAGAGTAAGTCAAAAGCAAGCACAGGAAAAAGTCGATAGTGAGTATAAGAAATACCAACAAAAGACGTTAACACAAGTAGAAAAAGATTATTTGGAAGAAATTAAAAAATTGGAGCAACTGGGGAAAAATTGATTTACCGGTTGCGATGTGTGGGAGGATTGTACGGAATGAAAGATTTTAAACATTTAGATGAGCAAATTATGCATTTAAAACAAAATAAAAAGATCATATTTGATTGTGATATGGATGCCCAAAAAACAGTCAGAATCCACTGACTGAAATCAAAAAGATTTTTTCCCACAGCGCCGTAGCAACTGATCGATATGAAACAATTGTATCACATGTGAGACACACTTGCAAGAGAAAATGTGTTTTTAGATTGTTTCATTAATCCACGGTTAATTAATCGTGGATATGATTAGTATATGCATCATTTAACAGAGAATAACATTTGAATACATAAAATTTCTAATATAACATAAAAATGAAGGTATGAAGGTGTGATGCAAGTGGAAAATGCATATTTAGAAAAGATGATACCAATGTTTGATTCACTTAATGAATGAGCTAAGCAGGTCTTACTTCATTACCAACAATTTGCTTCAAGCAGTTGCTAAGACATATCTTCGTTTTTTCTCGCTTACCTTGGGACTAGAAAATCTTTGCTATCATCCCCAAAATAAAACCACCACTAAAGTGGTGGTTTTATCCATGCAATCATCTTCCAATGATAAAAGATTATTTTTTCTTGTATTTTAATACTAATGTTGAACCTGCAGCAACAAATGAGCTACCTGCACCAGCTAAAGCTAGATTAACGAATTCAACACCAGTTTGTGGTAATAGTCCACCAGTTGTTGGTTCAGTCACCACCACTGTTGGTAGTGTCGGAGCAGCTGTCGGATCTGTTACTGGATCAGTTGCTTCTGTTGGTGCAACTGTTGTTGGCTCTGTTGCTTCTGTTGGCGCAACTGTTGTTGGCTCTGTTACTTCTGTTGGTGCAGCTGTTGTTGGCTCTGTTGTCGGCGCAACTGTTGTTGGTTCTGTTGTCGGCGCTTCTGCTTCAACCCAAATTGGATAAAGGAGTAACGTTGTATAAACATTCGTTGTTGCTGTAAATGGTTGGTGAGATTCCATTATTACCCAACCCTCAAACACCCAGCCATGCTCTGGACAAGTTGGCGTAGGTGGCATTAATTCACCTAATGAAGTGCCATTTTCTACACGAAATACAGGTTCAAAGTGATCAATCACATTACAGAATCGATCCGTAAACGTCACCGTGTGCTCGAAACCTTCTAGTCCAGGTGCTACATTCAGACCTGGTAGTGCAGGCGGCAATGCCGGGAATCCTGGTGCCGGTATTAATCCAGGTTCCGTTCCAGGAAGCCCAGATATCGGTGATATTTCAAGCCCTTCTACAGTCGTTACATTCGATGTCGCAACATGCAAAACAAGCCCAAAAGCAATTAATAATGCTAATAATTTTTTAAACATAGTTGTTCTCCTCTCATTTTTTAAACATAGGCATAACCCTAAACATCATTATAAACCAAATCATGCTTATTGTCAAGAAAATCCGAATTAAAATACAAAATATAGAAGAAAATAAATAAATTATCTAATTTTATACCTAAATATGATGATAATTTTATTTTCAAGATCAAAGAGCATCTCATTTAAATATGAAATTAAAATAATCCGACATACGCACCATCAGCTGTCAGATCCATTTTAAGCGCAGATGGCTGTTTCGGTAGTCCAGGCATCGTCATCACACCGCCAGCTAATAAGACAATAAAACCTGCACCTGCCGAGATACGAACTTCATTAATGGTAATATCAAAATCAGTTGGACGACCCATACGTGTCGGATCATCTGTTAGTGATGCTGGCGTCTTCGCCATACAAACAAGTAAGTCACCATAACCCAGATCACGTAATTCATTTAAAGTCGCTTTTGCTTCATTTGTATAAACAACACCACGTGCGCCATAAACCTGTTTGGCAATTTTTTCTACTTTTTCTTCAAAAGATTCATTTCTCTCATAAATAGGTTTAAAATTTGCTTTTTTCTCATCAATAAGTTTAACAACTTGACGTGCTAAATCAGAAACACCTGCTCCACCTTCAGCCCATCCTTTTGACAGACAAACAGGATGCCCATTTTCTTGGCACCAATTCAATAAAAATTCAACCTCAGCTGTTGTATCATGAATAAAATGATTAATCGCAACAACATAAGGCACACCAAATTGGGTAACCGACTCAATATGCTTGGCTAAATTATCAACACCTTTAACCAGTGCCTCGACATTTTCATCTTTCAATTCATTTTCATTCACACCTCCATGCATTTTCAAAGCACGAATGGTTGCGACGATCACAACCGCATCAGGTGTTAATCCTGCTTCTCGACATTTGATATTAAAGAACTTTTCAGCACCAAGATCAGCACCAAATCCGGCTTCCGTCACCACATAGTCAGCTAGCTTAAGTGCTGTTTGCGTCGCAATAACTGAATTACATCCATGGGCAATATTTGCAAAAGGCCCACCATGAACAATCACAGGTGTATGCTCAACGGTTTGCACCAAGTTAGGCTTAATTGCTTCAGCTAACAACATGACAATTGAACCTTCAATCTTGAGATCACAAACAGTCACAGGCTTTCCTTCTTTGGTGTAAGCAACGATAATCCTTTGAATACGATGTCTCAAGTCATCATAATCCTTAGCCAAACAGAAAACAGCCATGATTTCAGATGCAACCGTAATATTAAATCCATCTTTTCTTTCAACACCATTCGTTTTTGGTCCTTGACCAATGGTCACTTCACGCAAAGCACGGTCATTCATATCTAAGCATCTTTTAAAGACGACACGTTCAGGATCAATGCCTAATTCATTCCCTTGATAAATATGGTTATCAACCAGTGCACAAATCGCGTTATTAGCGGTTGTAATCGCATGAATGTCTCCTGTGAAGTGAAGATTTAAATCTTCCATCGGAAGAACCTGTGAGAGGCCACCACCTGCTGCACCACCTTTAATGCCCATCACAGGCCCCAATGAAGGTTCACGCAGTGCGATAACCGCTTTCTTTCCAATATGCGTCAATCCTTGACCAAGACCTACAGTTGTCGTCGTCTTCCCTTCTCCTGCTTTCGTTGGACTGATGGCTGTAACCAAAATCAATTTCCCATTAGGATGAGGAGACTTCATCACATCAAGACTAATTTTCGCCTTATAATGCCCATATTGTTCTATCTTATCTTCAATCCCTAAATGACGTCCAATTTCAATGATTGGCAGTAATGTCGTTGCTTGCGCAATTTCTAAATCACTTTTAAACATAACAATTCCTCCTTGAACAACTTAATAGCAATATAAAAACGAAAAGCTCGCAAGATAAATCAATCTCACGAGCTATTTTTTTATTCAGGGAGTGCTGCAAAAGTTAATTTAACTTTAAACCCTTCTTTAATCGCTGCCGCATAAGTGATCGTACGCAGCGCATTGGCAACACGTCCTTCGCGACCAATGACACGTCCTAGATCATCCTGTGCAACTAAAATTTCGAACATCAACGTCCCTGCTTCTGTGCTTTCAACTTCTTTAACAACAACAGCAGCATGATTACGCGCGAGCGGTGTAACAAATCCTTTAATCATTTCAATAAAATCCATGAAGTTCATCCTCCAAATTAAGTAAATAGTTTCAAGTTATTTTTTTGCTGCGAGTTTCAACTCATGAAACTTAGTCATGATCCCTTCTTTTGATAAGAGTGCACGCACAGTATCAGTCGGTTTAGCACCATTCCCTAACCATTTTAACACTTTTTCCTCATCAATCTCAACAATAGCTGGATCGGCAACTGGATTATAAGTTCCAACAATTTCAATGAAACGCCCATCACGTGGTGCAGACGAAGTTGCGGCTACAATTCTGTAGAAAGGTCTCTTATGAGATCCCATGCGCGTTAATCTTAATTTAACCATTGAAAATTCCTCCTCAAAATTATTTTTTCTTTTTCAACCCAGCTAGTATATCACATCCTATCAACAGCTGTCAAGTATTTTTACTTAACAGTTCGAAATCCATCCACTCAACAACACCTCTAAGTATGAACGTTAATAACATGGTTCAATTTCAAACACTTCTCTTTTGCTTTTTCATGATGTGCTGCAACTGTTGAAACCTTTACACCGGCTACTGAAACATCAGGTGCGATTTCTGTAAGAGGTAAGGTGACAAAAGGTCTTTCTAGTAAATATTTATGAGGTATCGTTAAGTTTTCATGATCCATTTCTACATTTTCGTACCATAAGATGTCGATATCGATCGTTCGAGGTCCCCAATGAATATCTCGGACTCTTTCTAGTTCTATTTCGATTGATTGACACACTTCAAGTAGCGCTTCTGGTGACAAGCTTGTGCTCATTTCCACTGCCATATTGTAAAAATCATTTTGATTTTCAAATCCCCAAGCAGCCGTTTCATAAACTGAAGAGATGTTCATAACAGTCATCTGTCCATGTTCGTTTAATCGATTTGTTGCCTGCTTCAAAAAATGTAACCGATCTCCTATATTGGATCCCAATGATAAGTAAGCTTTTTTTTGATTCATTTTACTCGCTTCCAAATGCACAATATTCACAAGAGACAGTGCCAATGAACCCGTCGATTGGTGGATTTACCTTTGTCACTTTTGTGTCGACGCTTATAACAACTGGATATGTTTTGACAAGGGTTGTCGCAATTTTCATAGCAATGGTTTCAATTAAGTCATATTGCTGATTAAGCATAATATCTTGAATTAATTCATAAATAGCCACATAATTTAAAGCATCATCAATATGATCTGTCACAGCAGCTGTCACAATTTGATCTGTTTCAATTTTGACATCTACTAAAAACTTTTGTGCTGTCAACTTTTCCGACGCTAATACCCCATGCTTCGCCATAAACGCCATCTGATTTAAATTTAAATAAAACATATTTAACGCGACACCTCCTGCTTAATGGTTGCTGCAAATACTTGATGCTTATTTGTTTCACCTGTTATATAAAGATGATGATCTGCTTGGTTGAGGTTGACTAAAACTTCATCGCCAAGTTGTCCTTCATTGATATAATTAAACTGTATTTCCGTTCCTGCTTTCATAAATGTCGACCGACTCTCGTTACATGCATACACATTTGCCAAGAGGTTCCCATAATAGGTATTACTCATATGTTGATACGTGTCTAGCTCACTAAATTGAACACAATGTTTAAAAGACGCTAAATGTTCACTTTCTACAGGTAAAATCTTTTCAGTTTCGACTGAAACACCTAAACTTCCATAAGGTGAAAGCGGAACGTTCAAAACATCAGGCCTTTTGATCCTTCTGTCATTAACATCAAATAAAACCCATAAACTCTCCCATTCGATTAGTTTATGACCTGACTTGTCTAAAAATTCTCCTTTACGTGTAAAAGTTAAACGCCGCGTATCAGCATGCCATGTTCGCAGGGTAAATTCATCCCCTAGAATTGGCAACTTTAAAATCTTGATCGCAATACGCTGTATGACAAAAGCCAGTCCAGTTTCAAGCATATGATTAACGCCAACTTCTATTTGCTCCCCATTACCCCAATTCGCTTCTGTCATATATTTCAAGATTGCAGTCAAGGTGACATCCCAATTCGCATCAATATCATTATATGTTATTTGCTTTTTTGCTTCATAAATCATCATCTTCACTCCTTGATCATAGCCTTCATCATTTTCAACCAACAAGAATAAAAGTAAAATGCTTATCCTATGAAACGTATTATACCACACAACAAGACTAAATGGCACTCCTCAGCGTTAGATTCCTTAACTTTTAAACAATTAACGGCTTAATCTGCTCAAAAAAAGACCTTTCCAATCAAAGGCCCTTTTTTGTTTTTTATGATTCATTTAGATAAAAATTAAAGTCTTTGGAAAAGAGCTGGTGTAAGCGTTGGTGTCCAATCTGGACTCCAAAGTGTGAAAGTTACTTGAACACGGTAAGTATTACCATTGTAGCTAACCAATTGTCCTTGTGTATAAACTGTTCCCACCACACCTGAAAATGGTGTCGCACCTCCAACAGGTGGTTGTGTCGGTTGCGTCGCAGGTGGTTGTGTTGGTTGCGTTGCAGGCGGTTGTGTTGGTTGTGTCGCAGGTGGTTGCGTTGCAGGCGGTTGTGTTGGTTGCGTTACAGGTGGTTGTGTTGGCACACCAGTATTTGTTAAGTAAATATCTTTAACTCTGTACCAAGAAACATTATTATCTGCTACATGCCATGCTGCTAGAAGCACATGTGCACCACTGCGATCAGTTGGTAAAGTGATGTTATGAGTATGAACAGTATGTGAGATGGCTGGCGAATTCCCATGGTAATGAACAGTTGTCAAATAGTCAAAATCAGCAAAGTTTAACGGTTGACCTGGATTAAATCCTGGACGACTGATGTAATAAACGATACTAATTGTACTGTGAGGTGCTGTAAACCACCATTGAATATTCGTTGCACCACCGGTCATCGGAACTCTGTGGAAACGATTCACACCGAAATCTGACATCCGTGGGAAGCCACCAATGTTCCCACTGTTAGCAGAAACGGCTTGATTAAGGGTAACACGACCTTCTTCTACTGCAAAGCGACTGTTAACTTCTCCTGCACTTTGAGGTTCCCACGTGATATTCCCCATGTTTTGATTCAAATTCCCTCCACCACCAGAAGCAAGATGGGCTCTATCATTAAACATCCAACCGTGCCCAAAGGCGGTCTGTACATTGACAAATAATAACATAACTGACATTAAAACGACGGATAAAACAACTGATATTTTTTTCATTTTAAAACCTCCATATCTTATAAAAAACATTTTATAACAGAAAAACCTTAAAATCTAAAAATCAATTTGAAACCAGTTTGAAACAAAATAAAGCAATTAAAATCTTTGTACTTCTAAACAGGTCACCTTTTTTAAAGCAGTTTGTCGTAATCGATTACAAGATAATTCTAACACAACTTTATCACTAAATACAAGCTATTTAATCAAATATTAATTAATTGTAAATTTTTATGTTGTAAAAAATATCATTTTTAGTTGAATTATGTCTGAATTTGTCGTTTATTATTGAAAACTGTCATAATTTGTTTCTGAAATATGTAGAGCATTACTGCTTTTGATCATAAAAGGCTGAGTTTTGGTGTTCTAATTCAGTGCACCTTCAATTTTTCTTTAAAATAGACATTCACTGATAAAAAACAGGTACTAGTCGTCCAAGCCTGCCATCACTCGAATAGCAGCTTTATTTTCTTTCACATCATGAACGCGTACATAATCAATCCCTTTAGAAAACGCGTGACAAGTCGTTGCAATCGTCCCAATGCTTGAAAGCAGCAGTGCTTCACTTTCAACCAGTGAACGGATCGTTCTTTTTTTGCTTGCTGCAAGCATCACTGGATATCCAAGTTGCTTCAATCTGTCGATATGTTTGATGAGTGCCACATTTTGAGCGAGCGTCTTTCCAAATCCGATCCCTGGGTCTACAATGATGTGCGCTTTATCAACGCCTGCTGACAAAGCAAGTTGGATCACTTGTCGAAGTTCCATCACGACTTCGTCAACAATGTTGATCATATGTTCATTTTCCATTTCTGGTGTTCGATTATGCGTTAAAATAACAGGAACATGAGATTTAGCCATCACTTGCAACATGTTTGAATCTCTTTGCCCGCTCCAAACATCATTAATGAGTGTGGCGCCTGCTTTAACAGCTTCTTGGGCAACGGTTGCCTTGTAAGTATCAATCGAAATAGATACATCGGTCACTTCTCTCAATCGTTTGATCACAGGAATGACCCGTGTTAATTCTTCATCGAGACTAACAGGCACGGCACCTGGACGCGTAGATTCTCCACCGATATCAATGATCTCTGCACCATCTTGAATCATATGAAGGGCATGGTCCACTGCTTTTTCCACATCGACATATCTTCCGCCATCGGAAAAACTATCTGGTGTCACGTTTAAAATTCCCATTATTTTCATAAATGCTTCCTCACCTTCAAAAAAAGTGCCTTTAATAGAAGGCACCCTTTTAAATTTCAGTTATCCGATCCAGCTTTCATCCGTAGGGTTTTTCCTCCACGCAACAAGTTTAGCCACTGCAGCTTCTGTAATATACCCGGTCTCTGCTGCGATTTGAATTAACGTGTCGTAATTACAAAGTGCATCATGCTTCACATTAGCCGCTTTTAAATTAGCAAGTCCTTTTTCTAATTCATAAGAGAAAATGCTGATGATACCCAAAACTTCACATCCAAGTTCACGTAAAACTTCAACAGCTTCGATTGAAGATTTTCCAGTTGAAATCAAATCTTCCACAACAAGCACTTTCATCCCTTTTTCAGTTAAGCCTTCAACTTGATTGCCACGTCCATGCTTTTTCGAACTTGAACGAACATATCCCATTGGAAGATCCAGCTGATGTGCCATAATCGCTGCATGGGGGATGCCGGCAGTTGCGGTTCCCATTAACATTTCCGTTTCTGGATAGCTCTTTCTCACCATGTCACATAATCCTGTTTCAATATCCTTACGCACCAGTGGATAAGACAGTGTCAATCGATTATCACAATAGATGGGCGACTTCATGCCCGATGTCCACGTAAACGGTGCCTCAGGTCTCAAAATAACGGCTTTAATGTCCAACAAATGTTTTGCGACGGTTTCTTTCATGATGCACGTATCTCCTCTATTTTCAAACGACGCCAAGTTCGATCACTGTTTGTTCTCTCGACGCGTTTTACTTGACTCTTGTAGTAACCTTCTTGACTCTTCTAATTTTCTTTGGAGCAAACTGGGCTCTCCTGTTTTTTCTACATGATCTTTTACTTCTGAAGCTTCCTCTTTTCCAACGGACACTGAAGCAACATTTGCTCCACCTATCACTTCAAATGATTTCAGCTTTTTCTTTGTCATATTATACGTGATTAAACATTGATCACCTTCTAAGATTAGCATATAACATTTCATACTCACTTGAAAGTATATTCTTTCTCCCGAATTAAGTTCAAAAGTTAAATAATGCGCACTATTGCCATGGGTCATTTCTACCCCTTTAAAAATAGCTGTTGCTTCTTCAGTGATTAGTCGTTTGGTTCGCATATTAATATCATTCTCCTGTGCTTACTTGATTTCAGCTTATACGCTCATTAAACTTTATCATATCCTACGAACATGTTTAGAAATGAGCGTTTTGTCCTATTATATCACAATTATGATGGTTTTGCCAATCTTTTCACGCAAAAGACTAGAATGGTAGACGCTCACCAAAAGGAGCCATTAAGTGCCATAAAGTCGTCGCTAGTCAAGATCTGCTTGAACACGTCGATAAGCTTCATAAGGACTTTCAGCCTGTGTCACGCTACGACCCACTACAATGTAGTTGCTCCCTTCAACTTTCGCCACAGCTGGCGTTGCCACGCGCACTTGATCGTTCGCATCATCACCTGCTAATCGAATGCCAGGTGTTAATGCAATAAAATCATCACCACATACGTTGTGTATCTTCATCGCTTCGTGTACTGAACAAACAACGCCATCAAGTCCTGCAGCTTTCGCCAGTTTTGCATAATTCAAAGCTGAATCTGCTACTTCACCAGGGATGCCTTGCTCCTGATTCATGATTTCTGTACTCGTACTTGTCAATTGGGTAACAGCGATGATCAGTGGACGTTTTCCATCAGGACTTCCCTCCATCAACCCTTCAACTGCAGCTTCCATCATTTTTTTACCACCAGCTGCATGTATATTCGTTAAGTCTACACCAAGAGAAGCAATCGAACGCATCGCAGATTTAACCGTGTTAGGAATGTCATGAAGTTTTAAATCTAGAAAAATGCGATGCCCTTTTGATTTTAAATAGGTTACAATCGCCGGTCCTTCTTTATAATACAGTTCCATCCCAACTTTTAAATACAAGGATTCAGTTGCTGGAAACTGATTAATCAATTGGTCAACAGCTCTTTTATTTGGTAAATCCATCGCAATGATGATTTCTGGTTTATTCATTTCTATCAATGACTCCTCTTCGATTCATTTATGTACTGATCACTAACGTGATAAGTCGGACTTCAAAATGCTTGTCGGGGTTAACATGCACGACTTCGCTTTTAATTGTATCTAGCTACGTCTTGCAACCCCTCGAGGTCATTTCTCGTCCTGTACTGATCACTAACGTGATAAGTCGGACTTCAAAATGCTTGTCGGGGTTAACACGTGCGACTTCGCTTTTAATTGTACCATAAAATAGCTCAAATTTAAATGATTTTTCTTTTAGGCACATTCGTTTCAAAAAAATTGACAAGTTTTACATCATATGTTATGCTAGGAGCAGAATTTCATACATTTGTGATGGATCATTGGAGATTCACAAGAAAGCTTGCAATTGATGGCTTCTCTTGTGAATTTTTTCATCTAGTGCAGCACAACGTATCAACGAAAGGATATGATTTTAACAATGAAAAAAGCGTATATCATGGCAATTGACCAAGGAACAACGAGTTCACGTGTGCTTATTCTTGACAAGCAAGGAAAAACAGTTGGAAGTTCACAAAAAGAATTTACCCAATTTTTCCCTCATGAAGGCTGGGTGGAACACGATGCCAACGAGATATGGACATCTGTACAGGCCGTTATTGCGAATGCTTTTATTGAGTCGGAGATTACACCAGATCAAATCGTAGGAATTGGCATTACCAATCAACGCGAAACAACTGTCGTTTGGGATAAAGAAACAGGAAAGCCCATCTATCCAGCCATTGTTTGGCAATCAAGACAATCAGCAAAGATTGCCACTGATTTAAAAGATCAAGGTCATCACAAGATGTTTCATGAAAAAACAGGCCTTATCATTGATGCTTATTTTTCAGCAACTAAAGTGAGGTGGATTTTGGATCATGTAGAAGGGGCACAAGAAAAAGCAGCGCGTGGCGCGTTACTTTTCGGAACAATCGACACATGGCTCGTTTGGAAATTAACCAACGGTGAAACCCATGTGACAGATTACACCAATGCAGCTCGAACGATGCTATTTAACATCCATGATTTAACTTGGGATCAAGCTATTCTTGACTTGCTTAACATTCCAATTGCCATGCTTCCCAAAGTCGCATCAAACTCAGAAATCTATGGTTATACGAAGCATGATCACTTCTTTGGAAGCGAAGTTCCGATATCAGGTATGGCCGGCGACCAGCAATCAGCTTTATTTGGTCAAATGGCCTTTGAGCCAGGTATGGTCAAAAGTACATATGGAACAGGTGCTTTTATTTTGATGAACACGGGTGAAACGCCCAAACTGTCGCAAAACAACATGCTAACGACCATTGGCTATGGCATTAACGGTAAAGTTTATTACGCTTTGGAAGGCAGTGTTTTCGTTGCTGGTTCGTCTATTCAATGGTTGCGTGACTCACTTGAAATGTTAGAAAGTGCCAGTGATTCTGAACTTGCAGCAAAACAGTCAACCAATGATGATGAAGTTTATGTGGTACCAGCTTTTGTTGGTCTAGGTGCGCCCTATTGGGATCAAGAAGTTCGTGGTGCCGTGTTTGGTTTAACCCGTGGAACAACAAAAAACGACATGGTCAAAGCGACGTTACAATCCATTGCTTATCAAGTGCGGGACGTGGTTGATGCCATGGAAGAAGATACGGGGATTAAAATTCCTGTTTTAAAAGTTGATGGTGGTGCTGCCCATAATGAATACTTAATGCAATTTCAGGCAGATCTATTAAATGTGACACTAGAGCGTCCAGCTCATTTAGAAACAACCGTTTTAGGTGCAGCTTTCCTAGCAGGACTTGCTGTTGGTTATTGGAAAGATTTAGATGAAATTAGAACTTGCTATGCGGCTGGAAAAGCCTTCGATCCAAGCATGGATAAAACCACGCGAGAAAAGTTATATAACGGCTGGAAAAAGGCGGTAGTTGCTGCACAAGCTTTTAAATAAATCCTTTTAACTATTTCTAAACATCACAATTGGATCAAAACTTAATCATTTTTTTCGATAATTTCGACAATTTCCATGGCATCATTAATCAAATAGTCAGGGTTAAACTGCTTTAAATAATCCACACCTTTAACAGCCCAACCTACAGCAATGCTCTTAACACCAGCTGCTCGGGCACATTCAATATCATGAGAATTATCCCCAACCATCAAACACTCAGTTGGCAGCAAGCCATAATGCGCCAGCACTTGATCAATGGGTTCTGAATGCGGCTTCGGATTTGTCACATCATCACCTGCCACAATGGCATCAAAGAAGTGAAATAATGCCAATTTTTTCAACCCTCGAATCACAAAATCCCGTTTCTTGGATGAAACAATGACCAGCGTTAATCCTTTTTCTTGAAGGACCGCCAGCATTTCTTGAATCCCGGGATAGATATCAATCATATCATCATGATATTTCACATTCAACATTCGATAATACGAGACAAACTGATCAGGATTTTCAGGGAGGTATTTTTCTCCTGTTTGCTCCAAAGTTGGCCCAATACAAGTTAAAATTTCATCTTGTGTCACTTTGAGATGCGGTAAGATGGCAGCAAACGTTTCTGTAAACGTCCTAATAATGAGGGGATTTGTGTCTGCCAACGTCCCATCGAAATCAAAAAGTATGGCTTTAATCATTTAGAAGTTCTCCTTTCAAGTCAATCATTTTCATAAAAAGTCAAAACATTTTTCCCATATTCTGTCAACTCACTCAAATGATTTTCAACAATACTTCTTAAAATATTCAGATTCAACCCTTGATAATCATGAACAACTGTATTTCGAAATCCAACCATTTTCTTCATTCTCGTTGCAAGTTCTAACGAGATCACATTCCCTTGAAAAAGAAGTTCAAACACATCTCCACTGTCTTGCGGAAGGCCCATTTTTTTCCTTTTACAAACATGCATGCCTAAACTAATTGCAGATTGACAAGCACGTTGTAAATTTAAAACGATAACATCTTGCTTATCAAAATCTGTCAATACTTCAGGATTTCCTTCATAAGTATCATGGATTCGTTTAATACAGCGATCCATCACACTCACTTTGTTTAGAACAACTTCAATATCCATAGACACGCCCACTCTCTTTAATACTTTGAACAATTCCTTTTCTTTCGACATTCAGATCAAAATACATCCCGAGCGCCTTCGTTTCGTAGTCACTCAAAACCTTTTCATCTTGCGCATAAATCACTTTTCCAGAATCCAAGATAACCATTTTAAACACTGTCGATGCTTCATTTAAATTGATCAAATCAACCTTTTCAACATTTAAAAGACTTGCCAACTCTTGTGCCAATATGAACACATCATAAGCAGATAACTGATGTGACACTTTATAAAAAGCGAGATCAACGTCACTTTTGTCATGCATGTCCCCCGTTGCATAAGAACCAAATAAGACAATAAAGTTTGGATCAACCTTTTCTACGAGAAAGTCTCTCATCGTTTCAATCATTTTCATCAAATCTAGTTTTTCCATAGAGGGCTTCCCATTACCTGTGCGCAAATCCAACAGCATCCTGCACCGAATCAAACCCATGCTTCGTTAGTACTTCCGGTAGTTGCTCAATAATGTCAGGACATACATACGGATCTACAAAGTTAGCCGTCCCCACCGCTACTGCACGAGCACCTGCATACAGAAATTCGAGTACATCCTCTGCCGTCATAATACCACCCATGCCAATAATCGGAATCTTCACAGCCTTATACACATCATGAACCATGCGAATGGCAACTGGTTTAATGGCTGGCCCTGATAAGCCGCCTGTTCCATTCGCAATAATTGGCTTTCCTGTCTTCAGGTCGAGCCTCATACCTAGCAATGTGTTAATCATCGTAATCCCATCAGCTCCTGCTTCTTCCACTGCTTTTGCAATACGCACAATATGGGTGACATTAGGTGAAAGTTTAACATAAACAGGTACCTGGGAAACTTGCTTCACAGCCTTGGTCAATTCTGCGGCAACTAAAGCATCCGTTCCAAAAGTAATCCCACCTTCTTTTACATTGGGGCAAGAAATATTAAGCTCAAGTGCTGCAACATTTGCCACTTTAGAAATTTTTTCAGCAACAGTTACATAATCTTCCGTCGTTGTTCCCGCAATGTTGGCAATGATCGGTAAATTAAACTGCTCCAAAAATGGCAATTCTGTCGCCATCACTTTATCTACACCCGGATTTTGCAACCCAATAGCATTTAACATGCCCCCAGGCGTCTCTGCAACACGGGGTGTCGGATTTCCAAGTCTGGGCTCTACTGACGTTGCCTTAATCATGATTGATCCCAGCACCGATAAATCGTAATACTCAGCAAATTCACGCCCAAAACCAAAACAACCTGAAGCAGGGATAATCGGATTTTTCAAATCTAAACCTGGTAACTTAATAGATAATTTATTCATCAAATCTTCACCTCTTTTATTAAAAATTTAACACAGTGAGCCTAAAAATAACACACCTCATTCATGTCGTAAACAGGTCCTTCCTTACAAACCCGCGTTCTCGACTCATCAGCCATCTCTTTCACACAGGCATAGCAAGCACCAGTTCCACACGCCATTCTTTCTTCAAAAGATAAAAAGCCTTTTTTCAACCCTTTGTACGCAGTCACAATTCCATTTAACATCACATGAGGGCCGCAACCCAAAACCCAATCGAAATCAAGACCTTCTTCTTGAATCAGGTCAAGAACATGCCCTTGAAATCCTTTTGTTCCATCCATGGTTGCCACATAAACATCAGCAAATTCCTTGAATTTTTCTTCGTAGAAAACATCTCCTACATTGGCAAATCCAAGTACAGCAATCACTTTATTCCCACGTGCTGATAATCGTTTAGCTGTTTCATATAACGGTGGCACCCCAATCCCACCACCAATTAGCACAACAGTGTTATCCATTTCGATTTGATCGAGATCAAAGCCTGTTCCCAGAGGACCTAAAATGTCTACATACTCACCTGCTTTCTTCTCAGAGAGCACCTTCGTACCAGCACCAGTTGCCCTGTAAACAAGTGTTAATTCAGATTTTTGATGGTCAATGTTACAAATTGAAATGGGACGACGTAAGATAAGTGCACCGTCTCCCGTTTTAACATTCACAAACTGGCCAGGTTGTGACAGGGTCGCAACTAAATCACCTTTTAAGACTAATTCAAAAATGTCGTATGCAATTTCTTTTTGGCTGACCACGTACATCTTTTCTTGCTTACGCATCACCATCACCTTCCTCATCTACATATTTTGTCGTCACAATCCGCCATCGGTAACTATTCATCGCTGTTTCCTTCAATTTTTGCATTAAATGATGATTGGCAAACCCACCTGCTGCCGCTCCCACAACTGGAAGAAGCTGTAACAACTTTGCAATATCCATGTAATCTCGATATTCTATTTGCAACTGACGCCAATTCAATTTGACATGTTCTTTATGCGCCTCCCAATTCATCACAATCGGCACAATTTTTTCCTTATGTTCGTCACTACAAAAAGCCAACTGGAAAACATATAAAATAAAAAGCCTTTCAGATTTTTCATTCACATCAAATCCATATAATTTCGCGCAATCAAACAAAAATTTAACTTTTGTCGATAAGAGGGCTGGGAGGTCGGCTAAGTTAATTAACATGCCTCCCATACCAAAGCCAACCCCTTGTGCCATGGCTATTTTATAGTAAGTTTTATACATTCTCTCGACGAGAAAGTCACTTTCAGACAGCGCAGGATTTGTTGCAACTTCTGTTTCAGTAAAGACACTAGACGCGGTCAAAACCGTTTCAATCATTCCTTTCATCGCAACGGTAATGGTGTTTTGTACCTTTTCTGGTACCAAGTTTTGAATCTTTCCTTGAACGTTTTTTGACAAGTACGTGATTCGATTCGCTCGCTTCAATAACTTTTGTTGCCATACCTCTAGTTCTTTTTTGACAGTTTCATCATACAAGTTGGTCGTTGACATTTCACCACATCCTCAAATGATTCTTTACGCTTACGACTCAGACTGACCCGCATCCAACTTACGTTCAAACTGGAGGCGTTGTTTCGTTATCTCTCACAACCGCAAACTTCTAACTCATTCATATTATACACGAAACCAGTTGACATTTCCATAAAACCCCCTGAATGCAGGGGGTTTTATGGAAATTAAGCCTCTGTTGCTTCAATCGCAAAACTCATAGATGCTAACACGTTATAAACAGCTTTTGCTGTATCAAGGGAGGTAAAGCATGGGATATTATTCTCGACCGCTGTTCGACGAATGAGGAAACCATCTGTTACCGTCGCTTTCTTCGTTGCTGTGAAGGTGTTAACAACAAAGCCAACTTGTCCTTTACGGATCACATCTAACACTGTTGTTCCATTTTCACCAATTTTTCCAACAGGTATTGAACGAACACCTTGTGCTTGCAGCATCGTGTGTGTCCCGTGGGTCGCTAAAATTTCATAGCCAATATTCGCAAAATTTCGCGCCAATTCTAAAGCTTCTTCTTTGTCTTTATTCCCAATGGTAAATAGCACCCGTTCTGCTTCTCCCATTTTCATACCCGAAGCTAAGATGGCTTTATACAAAGCTTTTTCCAAGCTTCTATCTTTTCCAATGGCTTCTCCAGTTGATTTCATTTCAGGTCCTAAAGCAATATCGACGCCACGGAGCTTAGAGAAAGAGAAGACAGGTGCTTTCACATAAACCCCTGGCACATGCGGATGATAGCCCGTTGAATACCCTTGGGCTTTCAACGATTCACCCATAATCGCTCTGGAAGCAACATTGGCCATCGGTACATCTGTGATTTTACTTAAAAACGGAACTGTACGAGACGAACGGGGGTTAACCTCAATGACAAAGACTTCATCATCTTTCGTTACAATAAACTGAATGTTCAGCAAGCCGACAATTGAAAGTCCACGGCCTAGTTTAATGGTGTAGTCAATTAGTCGCTCCATCACTGCTTCTGAAATGTTTTGCGGTGGGTAAACAGCCAAAGAATCTCCCGAGTGAACCCCTGCACGTTCAATATGTTCCATCACACCCGGGATGTAAACATCTATCCCATCTGAAATGGCATCGACTTCCACTTCTTTTCCTGTGACATAACGGTCGACCAGAATTGGATTTTTACTGTCTTCTTTTAAGGCACTCCTCATGTAACGTTCAATTTCAACATCATGATCAATGATTTCCATGGCACGACCACCTAGCACGTAAGATGGGCGTAATAAAACTGGATAACCAATTTCATTCGCAATCTTCTTGGCCCCTTCAACTGTGCGACAAGTTGAGCCTAACGGTTGTGGAATTTCAAGCTCTTTTAATAGCTTTTCAAATTTATCACGGTCTTCCGCACGATCAATATTTGCTAGTGACGTTCCTAAGATCGTCGCACCACGACTTTGTAACCCAGCTGCCAAGTTGATGGCTGTCTGTCCACCAAACTGAACGATCACGCCGAGGGGTTGCTCCAAATCAATGATATGCATCACATCTTCTAATGTTAACGGTTCGAAGTAAAGTTTATCTGAAATGGAAAAATCTGTTGACACTGTTTCAGGGTTGTTATTAATGACAATCGCTTCGTATCCCGCTTCACGAATGGCTTTGACACAGTGTACTGTTGCATAGTCGAATTCGACGCCTTGACCAATTCGGATCGGTCCTGAACCAAGAATGACCACACTTGGCCGATCCGATTTAACAGATTCAGTAAAAGTCTCCATGGTTGAATAAAAATAAGGCGTCGTTGAACTGAATTCTGCTGCACATGTATCGACCATTTTATAAACAGGGACAATGCCTGCTGATTGGCGTAAATTGTAAACATCTACTTCCGGCACATGCCAATATTTCGCAAGGGTAATATCAGAGAAGCCTAAACGTTTGGCTCGATCAAGGACGTTCACGTCCATTGGATTTTCTTTTACAACCGCTTCATATTTCACAATATTTTCTAGCTTCGTCAAGAAGAAAATATCCATCATCGTTTTCTCGTGAATCTCTTGCACGGCTACACCGCGACGAAGGAGTTCAGCCACAACGAATAATCGCTCGTCATCTACATGAATGGCTCTGTGCCAAAGGGTTTCATCATCCCGTTCTTTAAGTTCATCAATTTCTAAATGGTAAATTTTCAATTCTAAGGAACGGATGGCTTTCATCATGGACTCTTCAAAGGTACGCCCCAGTGCCATCACTTCTCCAGTGGCTTTCATTTGCGTTCCAAGTCGACGATTCGCTGTGTCAAACTTATCAAATGGCCATCTCGGAATTTTTGAAACGATATAATCAATGGTTGGTTCAAAAGCTGCATAGGTCGTTTTCGTAACGGGGTTAATAATTTCATCTAATGTTAGACCAACAGCAATCTTAGCTGCGATTTTCGCAATGGGGTAGCCTGTCGCTTTAGATGCTAATGCGGATGAGCGAGAAACACGGGGATTGACTTCAATGATATAATACTGATGACTAAAAGGATCTAATGCCAGCTGAACATTACAACCACCTTCAATTTTCAACGCACGGATAATTTTAAGGGATGAATCACGTAACATGTTGGCTTCCACATCTGTCATGGTTTGCGCTGGCGCCACGACAATAGAATCTCCCGTATGAACCCCAACTGGGTCCACATTTTCCATGTTACAAACAACGATGGCGTTATCGTTAGCATCTCGCATCACTTCATATTCAATCTCTTTATACCCCGCAATTGAGCGTTCAATTAAGCATTGCGTTACAGGAGATAAAGTCAAGCCATTCTCGACCACTGTACGTAAATCTTGCTCATTATCAACAATACCACCACCTGTACCACCTAAAGTAAAAGCTGGGCGAACGATAATCGGATAACCAATTTCATTCGCAAAAGCGACCGCTTCTTCCACTTGAGTGGCAATAATTGACTCAGGGACTGGCTCATTTAATTCATTCATTAACGACCGGAATAAATCACGATCTTCTGCTTGCTCAATAGAGCTTAAATGCGTGCCTAAAATTTCCACGTGATTCGCTTCTAAAATGCCCGCTTCTGCTAATTCGACCACTAAATTCAAACCGGTTTGTCCACCTAAAGAAGGCAATACAGCATCTGGACGTTCCTTGCGAATAATCTTTGCTAAAAATGATTTCGTCAAAGGCTCCATATAAACTTTATCTGCGACTTCTTTATCCGTCATAATCGTCGCTGGGTTTGAGTTAACCAAAATAACCTCGTAGCCTTCTTCTCTTAATGACTGACACGCTTGCGTCCCTGCATAATCAAACTCTGCTGCTTGTCCGATAATAATCGGACCTGACCCGATCACTAAAATCCTTTTAATATCTGTACGTTTCGGCATTTCTGTCGCATCTCCTTTTATTTCATTTAAATCTAGTGCATCACAACATAAGTAACCACGCCTATTCATGCGTCTCATTTCCAACGACTGCGTCAACTCGTCCTAGCGTACCGATATTGGTACGAGTCGTCCTCGTTTCCTTGTATTTGAAAATGATACACGCCAATATGCGCTATTACTTACGTTTTGCTGCACTAGGGCGTGTCGACACGCCCTAATTAAGCTCGCTTACTTCTTGTTCTTCAAGTGGTCTTTGCACTTCTTCAAATTGATCAATAATAGCCTGTGCTGGTGCTGGTGTTAATAAAGTGACGATCACAATCGACAGAAAAGACAAAACAAAACCAGGTAATAAGGCAAATAAATTTGTATATTCTGCCCATGTATAGCCATTCACAAGTGGAACGTAAACCCAAGTTATAACAGTTAATGCACCGACAACGATACCTGCGATGGCACCCTGAAAGTTAACGCGTTTCCAGTATAAAGTTAAAATAACCAATGGACCAAACGCACTTCCCAAACCTGCCCACGCAATGGCAACTAAAACCATAACACCTGCATTTGGATCGACAGCTAAAAAGAAGGCAATCGCCGAAATCAGCAAGATGGCAAGTCGAGAAACCCAAATGAGATGCTTCTGAGAAGCAGTCTTTTTAAGTGGCGCATATAAATCATTGGTGAGCGCTGATGATGTGACAAGCAGTTGACTATCTGCTGTGGATTTAACTGCTGCAAACATCCCTGTAAGGAAAACGCCGCCAATAACTGGAATGGCGATGACCGCACCAGGGTTTAAAAAAAGATCTTGTGCCATTTCAATAAAAATGGTTTCAGGTGCTGCAAGCCCCGGGATAAAAGCACGACCAATGAGACCTAACATCACCGATGCAAACAAAGCAAGAATCACCCAAGAAATTCCGATCATTGCTGCTGGTTTAAAATCTTTCTCACGTTTGATCGCCATAAATTTAAGCAAAATGTGCGGCATTCCAAAATAGCCTAATCCCCAAGCCAAACCACTCGCAATCGAAGTCAATGGAACAACACCTCCATCAGTTGCTCTTGTCATACGGAAAAAGTACGCTGGCGCTCCTTCCGTCACACCGCTCCAACCTCCCAAAACAAACAAAGCAATCATCGGCATCAAGGTAATCGCCAAAAACATTAAAGACCCCATGATCACATCGGTATAACTAATGGCTAAGAAGCCACCGATAAACGTATAAATAATAATGAAAACTGCTCCAATAAGCGCCGCTGTTGGCAAATCGAGTCCTGGGAAAATATGCTGAAGTAAGATCGCTGATGACCTGAAAAATGATGCTGTATAAACAGTAAAGAAGAACGTGATAAAGGCCGCTGAAACAATTTTCAAAATTTGCGTTTTATCTTGAAATCGATTCTCAAAGTAAGATGGCAATGTAATGGCATCTCCTGCAACAATCGTGTAGCGTCTTAATCGTTTCGCAATCAAAAGCCAGTTCAAAACCGTTCCGATAATGAGTCCCACGGCAATCCAAGCGTTTTGAGTCCCTGCCGTATAGATGACACCTGGAAGACCCATTAGTAGCCAAGCACTCATATCACTGGCTTGCGCCGAAAGCGCCCCGACAACAGGTCCAAGAGACCTTCCTCCGAGTAAAAAGCCTGATAAGCTAGATGACTTCCTAAAGTATAAACTCATTGAAATAATCAAAACAAAATAAACAACAAATGAAATAATAATCCAGTGCTGGTTTGGCATTTTTCACATCTCCTTCAAATCATGATCTCACTTTGATAAATTGGCAATGAACTGATCAAATAAATACTTCGAATCACTTGGACCAGGATGCGCTTCAGGATGATACTGAACTGTAAATGCTGGATATTTTTTATGTTTAACCCCTTCGACCGTATCATCATTGATGGCATAGTGGGTTAATTCCAAATCTGTTCCTTCTAACGATTCCCTATTGACTTGATACCCATGATTCTGTGACGTAATCAATGTTCGACCAAGCGCGATGTCTTTAACAGGTACGTTACCACCGTGATGACCAAACTTCATTTTTGAAGTGGTCGCACCATTGGCTAAAGCAAACAGCTGGTGACCTAAACACACACCGAATAATGGATAATTCACTTGTAATTCACGAATCACAGGGAGTACTTCGGGAATATCGGTCGGATCTCCAGGTCCATTACTGAGCACAACGCCATCCGGATTTAAAGCCTTAATCTCTTCAAACGTCGTATGATAAGGTACCACAATGACTTCACACCCACGCGCTGCCAATTCATTAATAATCCCTTGTTTAGCACCAAACGCCATGAACACGACCCTGAACTTCTTATTTTGGGTCGGTACTTTATAAGACGCTTTTGGCGTAACTTGCTTCACATGCGCTGTTAAAACCTCAGTGGCATTTAATTTCGCAAGTGCTTCTTCATCAGAAACCGTTGCATCCACCATAATCCCACGAATGGCACCAGCTTCTCGGATTCTAATGGTTAACGCCCTTGTATCTACATCGCATAATCCAGGCGTGTTTCTCGACTTTAAAAATTCATCCAATGTTTGAACGGCGCTCCAATTTGAAGGCACCTCACAGTATTCTTTCACAATTAATGCCGAAGCACCATGGCTTTTCGACTCATAGTCCTCTTGGTTAATGCCGTAATTTCCAATCATGGGATAAGTCATACATACCATTTGATTATGATACGAAGGATCCGTTAAAATCTCTTGATACCCTGTCATCCCTGTATTAAACATGACCTCTGCGATTACTTCTTCCTTTGAACCAAATCCATTCCCTGGGAACACTGTTCCATCAGCGAGGACTAGTTTTCGATTAAAATTCATCATTGCCAACTCCTTATAAAAATGCTTCTATCCTTTAAACTCAGCAACCTTATTTTAGGTAAAAAAATTCTCTTTCAAGCATGCTGAAAGAGAATACACTAATGGCATATCAAACCACGTACAACGATCCATTATTAACAAAAGTATTCTTTCCAGCCTCACAGGACTGAGTTAAAGTTCCTAATGGTTATTTTATAGAAAGTGGCGATTAATGTCAATGGCTATACGCAATTATTTGATTGAAAACGTCATACAATGATCTAATTTCTTCAATATAAATTCTTTTTCTTTTCCAACCTTCACTATCATCAGTCCTTTTATTTTTTCCATTTTCATCCTGTTTATTCGTTTAATGATCCTTAACAAGACGACGTTCAAGATGAAACTAGAGCTACAACGTCTATCTTTCTTGTCTGTATCAGCGAAAAAAAGTTGAATAAATGCTCGTCATCTGGTATACTATAACAAAGCACCTCTTCAAATGGGGATGTTTTGGATTCGACGGGAGTATGTCACCCTTGATAAGCAAGTCGTGTTCACCCACGTTAAAAGGTTCGAGGTTATAATAACCGGAAACAATAATAATTTACAACTAGCTGCCTAATATAGCGCAGCCGCTCGTCTTCAATTTAGTTACCCACGCTATGGAATGCGAGCTCACTTAAATAGTGGGATACGTTTTGATGTGCCGCCTGAGCATCAAAAAAGAGAACTCAGGGCTCGCAAGTTATCAACTTTTGTCTTCGGAGGGGTAGCTTGTTAAATCAATCAAAGACTAAACTTGTAGAAATTTGAGCGGTTAGTGCTTTCGGACAGGGGTTCAAATCCCCTCATCTCCACCAATTAAATCATTTAACTCGTGTGGAGTGCTTAAATCCCTGTTGTTATGGGGTTTTTCTTTTTAACTTTTAATCAAAAGAGATGATTTAAATCTTACGAATGGAGTTTTTTTGTGAACAAAACATGGGATGCATACACATTAAAAGTCATTGCCACTGTGGGGATGATTTTACAACACACTGCGATCATTTTAGAACCGGTTGTGCCTTTTGGATGGCAAATTCCGATGTATCTCGCAGGTGGCTAACCTTTCCAATGATGGCCTTCTTTTTAATTGAAGGTTTCCAGAAAACAACTCATATTAAAAAATACTTAGGACGCCTCTTCATCTTTGCGGTCGTCTCCCAAATCCCCTACTTTTGGGCCAACAATTACACACCCTGGTTTTTTCCTTTGAACGTCATGTTCCTCTTATTTTTAGGGTTGCTCATGGTGCATTTACATGAGAAAATACAGATTCGTTGGTTGTTCTGGGTTCTCTTTATTATTTTTATGTTGATCAGCTTGACAATGGAATGGGGCTTCATCGGTATCATTGCCATCTTAATGTATAAAATCATTAAAAATGAAAATAAGCGACGCTTCTGGCCACCTTTCACTTTAGCATTTATCAACATCTCCTTCGGATTTTTAGCATTGGGATTCGTCGCTTTGCTCCGTACATTAGCCGCTTCTCCTGAATTTGCCGACTTAGCTGAACTGGGATTAGAAGGTTTTAGTTTCCAAATGGCTTCTTTACTCATCTTCTTTGGAATCGGTCATTTACTGGCTGGCTTTCTTTTAAAGCGTTATAACAACCAACGAGGAAAAAGCATGAAATACCTTTTCTATGTCATCTATCCCCTCCATTTTGCCATCTTAGGTTTGATTGCCCATCTTTTAAATATCAGATAGCCATCTCAACAAAAAACACTTAGACGACCTGTTCAAAGGATTCTAAGTGTTTTTGATTTTTTGGACTATGATGTCATGATCAAGCATATGATTAAGGATAGAAAAGGGGAGTTCAAATGTCTCATCAAGATAATCATCAGTTACAAATTAGTCTCGCAAAAGAAAAATATTTCTCCGAGATAGGCCTATTGGAGCAAAAGGCATTGGTTTGGGATAAAGAGATATTCGATATTGAAGCTTACAACTTTTTAAAACAGATGGATACGCCAACGACTGTGCATAAGAATCTATGGGATCAAGCAAAACTCAATATGAATGTTGGACTTTATCAAATTTATCCGAGTCCGCTCAGACACAAGTTAGAAAAAAACAACAATGGTCAATATCCTGTTGCTGTCGGTTCGACTTTCCAAATTAGAGGCTTTGACATTGCGAACATGACGTTAACATTTGATGGTGAAGGTTGGATCGTAATGGATGTCTTAACGACCCAAGAAGCAGCACAGCATGTGTGGGAAAATGTGATTAAACCTTACTTAGGCGATCATGCCATCACAACCCTCATTTATTCTCATTCCCATGCAGATCATTATGGGGGTGCAGCTGGACTCCTTGATTATTTCCTAGAAAATCATCACCAAAAGAAAAAAGATAAACTGTATCAACACCCACATCATCACAACAAACCGATCTACACTCAAATTATTGCACCAAAAGGGTTCACTGAACATGCAGTAAGTGAAAATATTTACGTAGGTGCTGCAATGGCAAGACGTGCCATCTATCAATTTGGACAACTGTTAGAAATAGGACCTGAAGGAAATCTTGATTGTGGATTGGGAAAATCCTTTAGTAAAGGACAATCCACCTTGATTAAGCCAACGATCGAAATCGGTTTTGAAGATTATGAAAACGACAAAAACCACTATAAACGAACAATTAACGCACTTACTTTATATTTACAGTATACACCCGGCACCGAGGCACCCGCGGAAATGAATGTCTACTTACCTATGCAACAGGTTCTCTTTATCGCTGAAAACTGTGCCGGCACCCAACATAATGCACTCACACCAAGAGGGGCACAAGTTCGCGACTTGCTGATGTGGGCAACCTTCCTTGACCAAACACTGATTGAATTTCCACAGATTGAAATCTTATGTAGTGCCCACAACTGGCCACGCTTTGGAAATTTTGTATGTCAACATTTTATTGGCATTCAACGAGATATGTATCGCTATATCCATAACATGACGTTACATTTAGTCAACTTAGGCTACACCATCGATGAAGTTGGTCGGATGATTTCTGGAGATGACGGCACTTGCCAGATCCCAACTGCTTTTGAAAGCGAATGGTGCTGTCACGGCTTTTATGGCACATTCAACCACAATGCAAAAGCCATCTATCAACGTTACATTGGCTGGTACGATGGAAACCCCGCTCATCTTAACCAGCACAAGCCTAAAGATCGTGCGAATCGCTATGTCTCTACTTTCGGTTCCATTCAGATCTTACAAGCTGCCAACAAAGCCTTGATCGCGCAAGATTATCATTGGGCCATTGAACTCTATGATTATTTATTGAATGCAGATGAAAAACTCACGCAACATAGCATTTCACAAGTCCGGCACAATTATGCAAAAGCATTGAAAACATTGGGGCACGAATCCGAATCAGCACTCTGGCGCAACATGTATTTAACAGCAGCACGAGAAGTTGAAGACCCTCTGTCATTTAAAAATCTCCCCCCCCTTATCTTCGACCCCACGACCATAGCATCCATGACATTAGAGATGATTCTTCAATATTTGGGCATTATGCTAAATGGTAGCAAAGTAACGACAGACAACTATCAACTACAACTGGCTATTTCAGTCAGCACCGGTCAAACACGGGAATTTGCCACTGCTGAGGTGCGATCTGGCATTCTCCATTATCGTCTAACGCATCAGCTATTAAACGATAAAGCTGATGTCACAATAAAAGGAGATAAAGTTGCTTTTTTCAACGCTTTCGCCCAACATGACGTCCATGCGCTTCATCAACTTGTAAAAGCAAAAGAAATCGAAAAAACGCAACATTTCATTGAAAACTACCTGATCCAATTCCCCCTTAACTTCCCAGTGATGACAGCTCAAAATAAATTCGATGAATAATAGGTTGTATCACAAATGATTTTCAACCGATCATCTGCGACAAAGTTGTAGCAAACTTATCATCATCTTCCTTCGTTCGCTTAGCAGGCCCTTTTATCCGATTACTCGCACGACGTGCTTTCGCATTCAAATGTCGTTCCATCAATAGCCTATCCATGTTTTCATTACAATAAACCCAACCATTCGGATGAATCACTTGCGCTCCTTTCCCTAACGCCATCGCTGCTAAACCATAATCTCCGGTCACAACAATATCTTTGCTTTTCAATAAGCCAATAAGCGCGAAGTCCACACTGTCTGCACCTTTATCAACCGTCACAACACAGCTATACCCATCATTCAATTCATGTGCAGTATCAATCAACATCGTCACCGGTATTTCCTTGCACTTTGCAAGACGGACAATGATTTCCTTAACAGGACATGCATCTGCATCCACTAAAATTTGCATGGATCATTTCCTTTCTTTTTTAGTCAGCCACTAGCAAAGAATCAAACAACCTTAGTTTAGTTCTTGAATTCTTTGTATTCTTATGTTATAATTTTCATATAATAAAAAAGAGGACACGCTACCTGCAAGTAGCGTACCTCTAACAGACCGTAAAAGAACGGTAGCAAAATATAGTCACGAAAAGTAACGTAACCGGCTAAAGTTAAGACGTTACTTTTTTCGTGTCCTATCGATGTACGTCAGCAAGGCTAGGATAAACATTCCAAATGCGAACATTAATCCAATTGCTTCGGCAACAGTCATGCGTCCTCCTTTCGAAGCAACGCCAGAATCCGAGTACTTGTACCATAGGCGTCAGCTCCTTTCAAGAAATCGGGATAAACCTCCTCTCTTAGAATATCATCGCTTTGCCACCGTCTTAAACTTCCTGCTTTTGACATTATACCATATCTTCCGTTATATTTCGATGGGGAGGAACAACTTTTTCTCGCTTACTTACATTGTTATCAAAGCTGCTATCACGGCTACTTTAAATTTAGTTTGCAATTTCTGTATTCTTATGCTATACTTTTCATATAATAAAGCGAGACGCTATTGCAAGTCGCATTGCAAAAACGTCTCTAGCAGACCCGTTAAAGACGGTAGCAAAGCTAACAGATACAAAAAAGTAACGTAACTCGCTAAAGTTAAGACGTTACTTTTTTCGTGTTCTATCGATGTACGTCAGCAATGCTAGGATAAACATTCCAAATGCGAACATTAATCCAATTGCTTCGGCAACACTCATGCGTCCTCCTTTCGAAGCAACACCAGAATCCAAATACTCGTACATAGGCGTCAGCTCCTTTCAAAAAAATCGGATAAACCTCCTTTCTTGAATATCATCGCTTTGCCACCGTCTTAAACTTCCTGCTTTTGACATTATACCATATCTTCCGCTATATTTCGATGGGGAGGAACAATTTTTCAACATCGAAACAGCATCAGTCAACCAAACTACATGGGGCGGAAATCAGAATTTTAAACGTGCTGAACTCAACGAAAAAACCACCCAAAATAGTTAGAAATAATTTAAATGGCTACCAAAAAAGCTACCACACTATATTTTTAACTTCTAACCAAATAAGATTTTCTGCCAGTTACTTTTAGCAGGTAACAATCTGTAAACATTGACATCTTTATCAGCTTGAATTTCATAAATTAACAAATAATCATCTATTAAAAGATACTGCATATTAGTTTCAAAAGGAATCCTATTTGATAATTTTGCACCAATCTTAGGGCTTGTTATTAATCGCCTAAATTCAACCCTAACAGCCTCTAAGAATGCATCAATATTAGTTTGATATGTGCCTAGATTTTCTTTGTAAAAAACGGCATCATCAATATCACTATAAACTTCATCTGCAATCTTTACGTTATATTCTTTCATTCAGACAAACCATACTTTTTTTCAAAATCCTCAATCGTATGAGTGGGTTTGTTTTTAAATGAATTTACCCCTTTTTGAATTTCCTTTAAAAGCTCCAATGTTGCTTTTGTTTGCTCCCATTCTTCGAAATCAACGACAGTATATTTGGCTTTTCCATTTTTTGTTAAAACTACTTCAGAACCCACAGCAACTTTGCTCAACGATTCATTGTAAAATCTCATATCAGAAATTGGTATAATGTTTTGCATATCTCAAACACTCCTTAATTAAAATTTTAATTAATATTATTATAGCACATTTTTTGTTAAATATCCATTACTACTAACTCTAATTTCTCAAATTTTGTTTTTCTGAATTTATATCAACTAAATTTGACAATATCATTTATGACATCTTCATTCAAACAAAAAAAAGCTTGAAACTATTGCCTTCACAACGTTTCAAGCTCTTTGGTTCTATTCCCACTCAATCGTTCCCGGCGGTTTGCTCGTAATGTCGTAAACGACACGATTCACGCCTTGGACTTCGTTAATCATCCGTGTTGAGATATGAGCTAAGACTTCATGGGGAATTCTTGCCCAGTCAGCTGTCATGCCGTCAATGGATGAGACACCACGGATAGCAATGACATGAGAATATGTTCGTTCGTCACCCATGACACCCACTGTCTTTACATTAGGTAATGCTGTGAAGTATTGCCAAACGTCTCGCTCAAGGCCAGCTTTTTTGATTTCTTCACGCAATATCGCATCGGTTTCTCGGACAATTTCAAGTTTCTCTTCGGTCACTTCTCCGAGGACACGAATACCTAGTCCTGGACCAGGGAAAGGTTGACGGTACACAATTTCTTCTGGCAACCCTAGTTCCAATCCTAAAGCACGCACTTCGTCTTTAAATAATGTATTGAGTGGCTCGATTAATTCGAATTCCATATCTTCAGGTAAGCCACCGACATTATGGTGAGACTTGATGGTCTGAGCGGTCTCTGTTCCCGATTCAATAATGTCTGTATATAACGTTCCTTGAGCCAAAAACTTCATATCTTTTAGTTTAGCAGATTCTTCATCAAAACAGTAAATAAATTCATTCCCGATGATCTTACGCTTCTGCTCAGGATCAGATACGCCAATCAATTTACTCAAGAAACGGTCTTTTGCATCAATTTTAATAAAGTTCATACCAAATTGGCCATCAAAGGTATCTACAACACCCTCTGCCTCTCCTTTCCGAAGTAAGCCATGATCCACAAACATACATGTCAGCTGGTCTCCAATGGCTCTATGGATCAAAGCCGCAACCACCGATGAGTCAACACCACCTGATAAAGCACATAAGACATTCCCATTGCCAACTTGCGCTCTAATTTTTTCAATTTCAACGTCGACAAAGTTGGCCATGGTCCAGTTAGCAGTGACTTTCGCAATGTTGAATACAAAATTATTTAAAACTTGTGTGCCATATTCAGAATGTTGTACCTCTGGGTGATATTGCAAAAGGTAAATATTTTTTTCAGTACATGATGCTGCCGCAATTGCACAAGATGGGCTACTGGCGTCTACAACAAATCCTTCTGGTAAGTCTGTTACATGATAACCGTGACTCATCCAAACAACTTGCTGGACCGGTAAAGCATCAAATAAACAGTTAGCATTTTTAACAGTGATCTCTGCTTTTCCATATTCACGCTTTTCGGCTTTTTCAATTTTTCCACCATATAGATGAGCAGTTAACTGCATGCCGTAACAAATGCCCAAAATCGGAATGCCCAAATCATAAATCGCTTCATCTATTTGATAAGCATCTGGGTCTGTTACACTTTTTGGACTTCCCGATAAAATAATCCCTTTTACATTCCCACGCGCTTTAATTTCATCAGCCGAAATTTTATGAGACACCATCTCACTGTAAACATTAAATTCTCTAATTCTACGAGCGATCAATTGGTTATATTGGCTACCAAAATCTAATACGATTATTGCATCGTGCTGCATCTGTTTTGACCTACCTTTACATATAAATTTATGTGATTTTTATAAAAACTAAATTTCCAACTTCTACTGACAGTTCATGTTTATCAATTTGTAATTGTCATCTTTATATTGTACAGAATTTTCTTAGAAAATACAATGTTTTGACATGGTTTTATTGCATGGATTGAAATATCTTTTTCCCATATGGCGTATCGTTTGGACTATTTTGCTTTTGTTAGACTTGAAATAACGTTTTCTTAACATTAAAATAAGCGGATCATGTGAATCATTTACTTTTCTTCTAGACATGGTTTGTTAATTATGATATCATACTCTAAAAATAAGGAGGTTATTTATAAATGAAGCGAGTCTATAACTTTAGCGCTGGTCCTGCAATGTTACCAGAAGCAGTCTTAATGAAAGCACAATCAGAAATGCTTGATTATGAAGGTAGCGGCATGTCCATCATGGAAATGAGCCATCGTGGAAAAATGGTTAGAAGCATTTTTGAAGAAGCAGAAGGTTTATTTCGTGAATTAATGGAAATTCCTGAAAACTATCAAATCCTTTTTTGTCAAGGCGGGGCATCACTCCAATTTTCAATGCTACCCTTTAACTTGTACAAAAACGGTGTCGCTGACTTCCTGATAACAGGAAATTGGTCTGAAAAAGCAAAAGCTGAAGTTAGTCGCTACATGAGTGTAAATGTAGTCGGTTCTTCTAAAGATCGTCATTATGCTTATATACCTGAAATCAAACCCGAGAAGCTCACACCAAATGCTGATTTTTATCATTATACAGCTAATAATACCATTTATGGAACAGCTGTTCATACATTACCGATGACTGATGCACCTATCGTTGCAGATATGACCTCTGCTATTTTAGCAAAACCTTACGATGTGAGCAAGCATGGTCTTATCTATGCAGGTGCTCAAAAGCAATTTGGAATTGCAGGCTTAACGGTTGCCATTGTCCGTGACGATTTAATAGGAAATGCAAAAGAAGAAACACCAACGATGCTTAATTATAAAACTTATGCGAATAACGAATCCATGTATAACACACCACCTGTTTATGCAGTCTATTTAACCTTGTTAGTTTTACGTTGGTATAAGGAAACGTTTGGTACATTAGCGAAAGTCCAAGAACACCAAACACATAAAACAGGGATTCTCTATGACTTCTTAGACCAATCAGCATTGTTCCATGCCTTTGTTGATAAAGAAGCCCGTTCGACACAAAATGTCACATTTGGAACAAAAGATGATGCGTTAGATAAATTGTTTGTAGATGAAGCAGCAAAAGTTGGATTGGTCAATTTAGGTGGCTATCGAACCATTGGTGGCATGCGTGCCAGTATTTACACACCTCATCCATTAGAAGGTGTGCTGAAATTAGTTGAATTCATGAAAGAGTTTGAGGTGAAACACAGTGTATAATATTTTAACATTAAATGAAATTGCTCAAAAAGGAATCAATGAACTACCCGAGGATAGATTTACTGCTGGCAAAGAAATCAGCAATCCAGAGGGAATTTTAGTGAGGAGTGCAAAAATTACAGATTTAGGCGACAACCTCTTAGCCATTGCACGTGCAGGCGCAGGTGTTAATAATATCCCTGTGTCAGACTGTACAAAACAAGGAATCCCAGTTTTCAACACACCTGGTGCGAACGCTCATAGCGTTAAAGAGTTAGTCATTGCCAGCTTGTTACTTGCTTCAAGAGACGTCCATGCGGGTATTAACTGGACACAAAGCCTCGAGCCTAACGACGACGTTCCTGCACTGGTTGAAAAAAATAAAAATAAGTTTACAGGTCCTGAAATCATGGGTAAAACATTAGGTGTTGTCGGACTAGGTGCCATCGGTGGTTTAGTTGCTAATTTATCTCATCGTATGGGTGTTCACGTCATTGGTTTTGATCCTTATTTAACCATTGATGCTGCATGGCGTATTTCAAATAAAGTTGAAAAAGTAACCGCAGAAGAAGAGTCTTCTATGTATGGTCGTTTGGATTATTTAACCGTTCACATCCCAGCGACTGACAAGACAAAACATAAATTTGATGCTGATTTCTTTAAAAAATGTAAGCCGGGCATTAAAATCATCAACTTTTCTCGTGAAGAATTATTCGATAATGACGCTTTGCTTGATGCGTTAGAAGCTGGCATCGTCGGTAAGTACGTAACAGACTTCCCATCTGCGAAACTTTTAGGTCATCCAAATATTATCACAATGCCTCACATCGGCTCTTCAACCCCAGAAGCAGAAGAAAATTGTGCAGTTATGGCCGGCTCTCAAATACGTGATTATCTCCTCTACGGTGAAATCAGAAATTCAGTAAACTTCCCACCTTGTCGCCTCCCTTATGTCGGTAAAAATCGAATCTGTATTTTCCACCAAAACATTCCAAATGTGATCAGTAGCTTAACAACCATTCTAGGGAGCTCTGGCTTTAATATTAGCGAAATGTTAAGTCGTTCTTCGGGTGATGTTGTTTATACGATGGTTGATGTAGATGACCACGAAAGGGATTTACCAGAAGCAGAGATTTTAGCCATTAACGGCTTATTACGAGGGAGATTTTTGTAAATGGAAAAAAAATTAATTGCCATCGACATGGATGGTACCTTAATTGGGGACGAAGGTATCTCAGTTGCAGATAAAGCTGCCATTTTAGCAGCGAAGGAAGCAGGGCACATTGTTGCTATTGTATCAGGTCGTTCTCATGAGAGTGTACTAGAATTGCTAAAAGAAGAAGGACTGGAACATTTACCCGTTTCTGGAAGCAATGGCGCCATTACGCTTGTTAATAACATTGAAATTAGCCGCGTATCCATGCCCGAAAAACTCGTAAAAGAAGTCGTTAATTATTTAGACAAGACGTATCCATTTCTTATTTATGCAAGTACTGGCGTTTATTCAAAGCCGGACTTCCTTGAACGTGTGAAAGCGGAATTTGAGACTTCACCTGGTGCAAAAGGTTCACCTTTTGAATCTTATGAATTTATGGCAGAATATAGTCAAAATCATAGTGTTCTCACTTTTGAAGACTTGTCAGAAGTGACAAAGGCTGATATTTTTAAAATCTTCGTCTTCTTACCCAACCCTAAGAAAAAGGAAACTTGTTCCACTTTTGTAAAGACGCTAGACAATGTTATGATGACCTCTTCTTACGTTGATAACATTTCCATTTCATCTGGAGATGGTCATAAAGGCACAGGCCTTAAAGCCTTGGCGAACCATTTTAACATTCCGCTAGAACATACCATCGCCGTGGGGGATAATTTAAATGATTTAGGGATGCTTAACATTGCGGGTTTGTCTATTGCAATGGAAAATGCAGAACCAGAAGTAAAAGAAGCTGCAGATGTGGTGACCTTAAGTAACTTAGAATCAGGCGTTGCCCATGCCATTAAAAATCATGTTTTAAAAGCTTAACTCAATTACCCCTTAAAACGAGTTTTTCGTTATTAAGGGGTTTTTTGTTATTTTAATTTTTAATGAGAAAAGGAGAACTGCGCTTCTCTTTGTTCATTTAACAGCCTGTTGCAAATTCTTGAACAACTTTATTGATATTCTCTGGTGTTTCTTCTGGAATTGGATACCAACCTTTTTGTTTCATTGCATCAAAAACCTCATGTTGTAGCGCTAAATTAGCAGCTAATGCTTGTTTAAATGCAGCATTGATTTTTGGACAAGCTGCTTCAATTGCACCGTGCATATACATATCAGACGCACCTTTAACAAGTGATAAAATATTCGTCATGATTAATTGATCATTCATCTTTAAGCACCTCCATTTGCATGACTAGCCAATACAGTATAAATGTCGTCAAACATTTTTTTATGTCGTCCCGCTGCATCCTCAATTAATTGTTTCAAACTTGCATCTGTTACTTGACTAGCAGCGTGTGTACACTTTTCTTTCATAAATTTTGCATGTGACAACGCATCTTTGATATAGAGTAACTCTTTTGGGCTCATTTCATTTCCACCTTTCTGTTTTATTACTAGTTTATTATGCGTCATTATTTTTTTTCTAAACAAAAAAACGCTCGAAGTTCAATCGAAAGTCTCAATCAATTAAAAATTCAAGTTAAGCTTGTTTCAGCCAATTAAAGGAGGTCTTTATTTATCGTTGTTTTTATGCGTTTAAGCAAGGTTTTATGACATTTAAAAAAACCAATGTCGTAACAACCCGAAAGTTCTTGAAACATTGGCGATATTCATGTATAGTGGAGTTAATGGCAATCGGAATGTTTATTCTCGCATTGCTAACTTACATCGACAAAATCAAAAGAAAGTAACGTCTTAACTTTAGCAGGTTAACGTTACTTTCGTAATAACAAACTTTGCTACCGTCTTAATCGGTATCTGTTAGAGTCAATTGTTGTTTCCCGCAACAGTTGGCTCGCTTTTTATTATATGACAATTATATCATGATCAGACGCGTTTGTAAATATTCAAGTGCCAAACTTATTAATTTCTTATCAATCCTTTGAAGAAATTTTAAAATTTCTCACCTACTTATAACGATCAATCGTTTCAATACGCTAACAGCGCATCCTCGGTTAAAACGAATAAAAGCTCATAAAATTTTCTTATAATGACAAAAATTTATTTTTCTCTCCAAAAATGCCAGCTTAGACCCAACTTTTTATTTTTTATCCTTAAATGTATGGTATAATAATCCATAAATTAGGGAGGTATGCAAATGAAGCCAGAACTTATCATTGGTATTGTTGATGATGATCAAAGAGTAAGAAAAAAGATCAAGAAAAAAATAGAATTGATTTTAAATCCACAACAGATAAAAGTCAGATTTAAACTGTATGCTGATGGCTTAGAAATTGTGAACAGCCGTACGTTACATGACATTATTTTTCTCGACTATGAAATGCCTGGTTTAAATGGAATAGAGACACTGATTAAGTTAAATCAAACAAGTCCTAAACCACTGGTCATATTTTTGTCAGGTATCGAACAGCCACTTGAAGTCGTACGAGCAAGTGTCAGCTTGCATCCCTTTGATTTTTTATTAAAAGGTGATCCTCATGAAAAATTTGAAGCCGTGTTATCACGTGCGGTTTTGAACATCAATAACCGGAAGTACCTTGAAATAACACATTACGGAAATAGCCAGTATAAGGCGCAAGCTAAAGTATATGTCAACGAAATCGTTAGTTTATTTGCCGATGGAAAGATCTGTTATATCAACATGGAATCTGGAGAAGAATACGCCACGAGAAAACCGATGGCATTCTGGTTAGAGAAAATAGCTCAAGCCGAATTCGTTTACGTCAATAAAAACAATTTGGTCAACTTAAAAAATGTCGAGAAATTTGAAGATAATATCGTTTACCTAAGCAATGACGATGAATTAAATTTAAGTAGGACTTACAAAAAAACGTTTAAACAAGCTTGGTCAAACTATTTACTTTTCGGGGAGGAAAAATAACATGCTGGCGCTACAATACTTACTGATATTTCTCATGATGCATTTAATCATTTACAACATTTTGAATTTTGAAAAAGTGAGATCAATCAAGAAAGCAAACTGTATCATTTTCCTCGCATTGGTCATCTTTGACATCATCAGACAATTTCATTATGGGTACCAACCCGTTAGAACATATGATACCCTGATTGCATTGGTCTTAATCAATGGTTTGATGATCTATTCGGCTATTACCACCAAGCGTTTAATCATTCTTTTATGGGTGCCATTTATTTATCTCCTTATGGCATTCATCAGTTCATTCACAACAACATTCGTGTTCACATTGATCGGCGTAGACACACTGTACCGTTATACCAACCCCATACACAGTTTAGCTGGATTGGGATTAGGAACATTATCGATTTGGAGTTTTCACTTGATCGTTAAAAAGTTAGGCTTGCAGCTTAATATTCGAACTTTGAATAAAACAGAACTCGTTTTTATCGTCTTCTTCATTGGCATTTTTGGCTATTATGTTGATAATTTATCTCTACTTGATAACCAAACTTGGTTTAGACGAATCACCAATTCCTTCGCCTTAATCAGCGGTTTTGGCGCGATTTATAGCATTGTCTATTTAATCGCAACCAAAAATGAAGTTCAACGGGTCAAAAACAACGAACAACAACAGTTAGAGATCAATCAACAGCAACAATTTCATTATCAAAAAATGCAAGAAAGAGACTCAGAACTCCGACGGTTTAGACATGATATTAAAAATGAATTAATTGCTTTAGAAGCCCTTTTAAAATCTAATGCCATTGACTGTGCCTTAAAAACCATCCGAGAAATGGTCGGAGATTTAGACAAGATTGTTAAGACGACCGGAACAGAAACAGGTGCCATTGAGATCAACGCCAATCTATTAGCATTAGAATCAAACAGCCAATTCAAAGGATTAAAAGCCGATTGGAAAGGCGTTATTCCGAGCAACTTAACAATAACGCCACGAGATTTATCAAACCTATTTTCCAATTTACTGAAGAATGCTTTCGAGGCAGCATCACAAGTAGAAACCGACAAAGGGTATGTCACTGTCACAATCAGAACAGATACAAATCGCTTCCGAATTCAAGTTGAAAATAATTTTAAAGGAGAACTAAGCAGGTATCCCAATGGAGATTTAATGACATCAAAAGCAGACAAACTCAATCATGGGTTCGGAACAAAAACCATCAAAAGAATCGTTAAAAAGTATGGCGGTATCACAGATTTTAAAGCGGACAAAGACAAGTTTATTGCAACCATTAGTTTTGATGGCGCCATTTATAAAAGATAAGATTATCATTTTTTCTACACCAACGTGCATCTTGTACCCATTTTTTGCATCTTATACCAATCATCCTGGAAATCACTTGCAATTTTTCAGTAAATAGCTTATAATTTTCTCATTACCTTATCAAGTGGGTCTCGCTTATTTATTTGAAATTTGTACCATCAGGAGGTGACTAAGATGATGAAGCCCCCGTTTACTGTTATTTGGTTTTGGTCATTCGGAAGACGATAGTCCAAAACTTGTCTAACTTAGTTTGAATCGTTAGGAAGGAGGTGACTAAGATGCGTACTCTTGTTTGGTTTTGGTCATTCGGAAGACGATAGTTCAAAACTTATCTAACCCAGTTTGAATCGTTAGTAAAACATGTTGTATACCATTATGGCAGCTTTTTCGCAATCCTACAGACTTTAAAATCGTTCAACTACGAAAATTTTATGAAATCTCAAAATGCAATTCTAGGTGCGTGTGTGAG
>WRKJ01000097.1 GCA_009778135.1 Defluviitaleaceae bacterium | reverse complement strand
CGAGGAAGGAGCTTTTGACGAAACCGAGAGGTTGAGTTATCTACGTTCCTCCTATGTTGACATATTTAAAATAGAATATGATTCACGCCGCTAGACTAATATAACGGTTCTCCGGTTTTAATTAAATGATCAATATCTTTAAAAGCATTGTCGAGCGCTTGGGTATGGTACAACCAATACATAGCTAATATAAAGTCTGTCAAACGTTCTTCACTGTGAACAAGACTTGTGTTCCAAATGTGGAGCATTTTATCGGCAGTTGTATGTTTGTATTTTGAGTAATGTTCTAATAAATAGATAAAAAATTCAAATTCTTTATCCAATTTCATCACCTCGGATATAAAGGGATTCTCTCGGGTCTCCATTGGCAATTTCATTTTCCCACATATCAAAAATGGCAAGAGGTGCAAACTCCCACATTCTAAGTTCGGGATCAAGAATCATTTGATATGTTTCAGAATTTAAAAAAATTTCAAGCGCTTCTAGTTCAGAAATGTTGCGTGAGGTCATGATGAGTTTAGTCAGCTCTTTATCAAGCCGAATCAACATTCTTGTTTGATCAAACTTCAAGAGACTCAACTCCCTTTTCTTCTACGACGTGTTTTAATTTTTGACCATCGCTTTGCTTGTGCAAAGCTAGACGTTGTATAAAATCCTGTTCCAAAATCTGATGTGTGAAGTGCTGTTAAAATCCTAGGATTTTTCACAGCCATGTTACTTCCGTGATATAACTTCATGTGATCACCTCGTTTGTATCCATGTTATGGGACTAACTTTTTACTTTATCATAAAAGTTTTTGACAGCGCCTAACAAGTTAGCATCATTTTTATACTGGCATGGCAAAATTTTTGCTTTAAAGTCATTGAGACCTGATTGTGCGAGTAAGTCGTTAACCCGTGATTCAAGGGTTGAGATAATTTCTTGATTAGCTGAAATCCCGCCACCGATAATGATCATTTCAGGATCGAAACTGACTTGCAAGTTAAATAACCCGATGCTTAAATATTTGTGAAAGGTTTCAACTTCTTCTTGGGCAATGGTATCGCCTTGTTTAGCTTTTTCAAAAACGTCGAGACCTGTGTAGGTAAGATGAGGGACACCAAGCCGGTCGCAATAACGCTCTGCCATACAAACTGCAGTTCCTAAACCGCTCAAGTTTTGTCGACGAGGGAGACCGTCGATGTTTAAGAACATAGAGCCAAATTCACCACCATAAAAGTGCGTACCTGGGTTAATTCTTCCTTCTGAAACAATAGCACCGCCGACACCTGTTCCGACCACAACAAATAACACATTTTTAGCACCTGTTGCAGCACCGGACCAAACTTCGGCTAAAGCGGCACAATTGGCATCATTTTCAAGGGTGACAGGTAAACCCAGGAGTTCCGAAAGCTCTTTTCTCATGGAGAGTTCGTGAAGAAAGCTAATTGCAGAGTTGCCTCCGATGACATCATTTTCTTGGTCTACACAGCCTGGTGTGCTGAAAGCTGCACCATCTAAAGTGTAATCCTTTTCAAAGCAAGCCTTTATTTTAAGCAGTTCTTCTTGCATTTCAGCCCATGTCTCGGGTGTCGAGAAGCTGTGGGTATCGAGCAGTTTATTTTCAGTCCATAAGCTATACTTCACACTTCTACCACCAAAATCAAACGTTAATAAGTTCATTCAAAAAACCTCCAAATAATTGTTCATTGCTTACAGTTTAACATGGAAAAGCTAATTTGTCCATACTCTGTATTTAACGTTATTGAAATGATGTCCGATCAACGGTCAATTGATTCCCATTTTTTCGTCAAAAAGAAGGTTGTTTACAAGTTCGATTTGATGACATTTCTCGAAGATGATGGAGCGAACAGTCTAGATCAACAGTGGAAAAAAGATACCGAATGGGTTATAATAGAAGAAGTACGGATGACGTTTAGAAAGTGGTGATTAAAGTGAGTGTTGTGAAGTTAAAACCAATGCCTATTGGGGTTGAAGAGTTTGATGATATGATTTTCAATGATTACTATTATGTGGACAAGACCTTACTTGTTAAAGATCTTCTAGATAGAAAAGGTAAAGTGAATCTGTTTACACGTCCACGAAGATTTGGTAAATCTTTAAATATCAGCATGTTACAACACTTCTTTGATAACTTATTGGCAGAAAAATCTTTCATTTTTGATGGGCTTCACATATCTAAAGAAGATGCGACTTATTTATCTCATCAAAATAGTTATCCTGTTATTAAATTAGAGCTCAAAGATGTTGAAGCTGCCGATTTTGAAGAAGCAATGGAAATGCTAGTCATAGAGTTGTCCTATGAATTTAGAAGACATGATCACTTGCTTAAAAGCGAAAGAATAGACGAAGACGAAAAAGCAATCTACAAGAGATTTTTAAGCCGCAAAGCAAGTAGAAGTGAACTTCGGACAAGTTTAGAATTTTTATCGACTTGTTTAGAACGTCATTATGATAAAAAAGTCATCATTCTCATTGATGAGTATGATGTTCCGCTAGAAAAAGCATATTTTTCGGGTTATTATGATGAAATGATTCAATTTATTCGAGGTTTTTTTTCATCTGCTTTCAAAACGAATAGGAATATTCAGTTTGCAGTTTTGACAGGATGTTTGCGTGTGAGTAAAGAAAGTATTTTTACAGGACTAAATAATTTGAACATTGTGTCAATTTTAAATGATGGATTTGGTGAATACTATGGTTTCACAGAGGCTGAAGTATCAGAAATGCTAACTTATTACGGATTAGAAGGAAAGCATGATGACATGCGTGACTGGTATAATGGTTACTTGTTTGGAGAAACAACCGTTTATAACCCTTGGAGTGTGATTAAATATTTATACGATGTCATTTACAACAAAATGAAATTCCCATCTCCTCACTGGTCTAATACGAGTTCAAACTCTATTATTAGAGATCTGATTGCCATTTCGGATCATCAAGTAAAAGAAGAAATTGAACAGTTAATCATAGGAAAAGCACTCACAAAACCAATTATGGAAGACATTGTCTATGCTGATATTACGAAAACAATGGATCACTTATGGAGTTTTTTATTCTTTACAGGATACTTAAAAAAAGTTTCGAAAAAGCAAATTGGTGTTCAAAACTATCTTGAGCTCACCATTCCGAATAAAGAAATTTTGTATATTTACCAGCGACACATTATCGAATGGTTTGATGAGCAGGTAAAGACGACTGATTTAAAGCCTCTTTATCATGCGATTTTGAATGGAAATGCGAAAACTTTTCAACATGAATTAACCGAAATGCTTGCGAGTACGATTAGCTATTTTGATAGCAAAGAAGCATTTTATCATGGCTTTTTAGTCGCTGTGACAAGTACGATGGAAGGCTATGCGACGAAGTCTAATCGAGAATCTGGTGATGGAAGAGCAGATCTATTTATCCGACCAACTTCTATTAGAAAACCTGCGATTATTATTGAAGTTAAAGTTGCGAATGTTGCAAAAGATTTAGAAGAAGCATGTGATGCTGCGTTGGTTCAAATTGAAGAAAAGAACGATGCTGCTGAGCTTGTAAATGAAGGCTATACGACGATTATTAAGTATGGAATTGCGTTTTATAGAAAGGATTGTGAGATTAAACTGTCAGCACGCTCCGAAATGGCATGATGAATGTTCACGTAAGCTGTGAGAAGTTTTTGATGCCAACAAATGCGAGTTTTGATTGTTAATGCTTTTAACTGCGAAAGTCGAGAATTAAAAAATAATTGCTTTAAAAGGCTTGAAATTTTAAATTGGCGTGCTATAATTGGTATAGACCAATCTTTAAAAAATTGATGCGAAGTGGTGGTAGCATGATTGAAATTATTGCAACAACAGTTAAAGACGCACGTGCAATCGAAGCAGGTGGCGCTGGACAAATTGAACTTGTTTCAGCTTTATCTGAAGGTGGATTGACCCCTAGTTATGGTTTGATTGAAGCAGTTGTCAATGCGGTCAAAATTCCAGTGAATGTCATGATCAGGCCACATAGTGCAAGTTTTATTTATGACAATGATGAAATTGAATTGATGAAAAAAGACATTCAAATCGCACGTGAACTTGGTGCAAAAGGTGTTGTACTAGGTGTATTAACCGAAGAAAATGAGATTGATTTTGAGAAGTTGGCGTCTCTTTTAGCAGTTTGTGAAGGACTTGACGTGACATTTCATCGCGCAATTGATGAAACAGATGTTGTTCACAGCACAAAAAAATTATCGACATACCAACAGATCACGACGATTCTGACTTCTGGAGGTCTAACCCCTGTCGAAGAAAATACAATGTTGATTAAAGAAATGATTGAAAGTTCAGGTCATATTGATATCTTGGTCGGTGGTGGGGTCAATTTTGATAATGTAAAGCCGATTTTAATTCAAACGGGTGCTCAATCGGCACATTTAGGATCAGCGGTTCGAGTAAATGATGTTGTAGCTCGTTGTAAAGTATCTGAGCTGATGCAATATTTGAAAAGCGAATAAGGACGTGGACAACATGAGTCGATTAATTGGTTATGTATGGTCGCATACACTCAGTTCTATGACAGAAACAGACATTCAAAGTTTGGATGGGATTAACATTGCCTTTGGACTTGTTAAAGACGGTGAAGTTTCATGGGAAGCAGACAAATATATCGCAGATTTAGAAAGAATCAGGAAACTTAACCCTCAGATCAAGATTTTACTGTCCGTCGGAGGATGGGGAGCAGGTGGGTTTTCTGATGCAGCGATTACGGAAACGGGTCGCAAAAAATTTGCCGAAAGTGCAAAACAACTTGTCATACAAGCCAATCTTAACGGGATTGATTTAGACTGGGAGTATCCGACAAATTCAGCAGCTGGGATTGATGCCAGAGATGAAGATAAACAAACCTTTACCTTATTGCTAAAGGAAATCCGAGATGCATTAGATACGATTCCGACAGCGGATCATTTAATGCTGACCATTGCAGCGGGAGCTGGCAGTTATTATATTGAAGGTACTGAAATGGATAAAGTGGCTAAACTGTTAGATTATGTCCAAATTATGACTTATGATATGGCAGATGCCCATGTGAAAACGACAGGGCATCATACGAACTTGTTTAATTATGCAAATTCAACTTCAAGTACAAAAACAGCGGTTGACATGTTCATCGATGCAGGTGTTCCAAAAGAAAAACTGGTGATTGGCGCTGCCTTTTATAGTCGAAAGTGGGATGGCGTTATCAATGAACATAACGGCTATCGACAACCGGCTGAAACCATTGGCGATTTTGGCCCAACTTATGGTGTTTTACAAAAAGAATATATAGATAAGAATGGCTTTGTTCGTTATTGGGATGAAGATGCAAAAGCACCTTATTTGTTTAACGGGTCGTCTTACATCAGTTATGATGATGAGGCATCTATTGCACATAAAATTGATTATTTGAAAGCGCAGGGGCTTTATGGCATCATGTATTGGGAGCATACGTGTGATACAACTCAGACACTCACACAAATGATAGCAAAAAGGTTGAATAAAAAGTGATGTTCGCTTTCAGTAGAAGTTTTTTGTAAATATTAAAGAAGCATGTCCATACTAATAGGGCTAGAAAAATGTCAAGGATAAAACTTTCGGTAAGGGTCGGTTTGTCAATGGACATTTTTTCTTAACCTAAGCAGGGAAGCGTTAAAACTGGTTGACGTTTTTTTACTCAAGAGGCGTAGAATTAGGTGCTTTCGTCGAATTTTAATGCAGCTTAAATTTATGAAAGTTGCTTTCATTTAATAAAGGGCTTGCATTTTGGTTAAAAAGTTGTTATAATAAGACTATCTGAAATTGGTATATACCAATTTGGAGGAATGTGGATTCATGAGTAGGTGTTATTTTAGTAGACTTACTGGCATATCATGTCACTTGTGAATTGCGTTTTTTGGAAGTCGGCTTTAGTAGAATTAAAGGAGTGGTCATCTTGGAATCGACTGTCGAATTTGAAAATTTTAAGAAAAAAGGAAGCTTCATTAGAAATGTTAAAAAAAGCTCACAATTATATGCATTTATCTTTTTAGCGTTTCTATCCGTTTTTGTTTTTGCATATATTCCAATGTATGGTATTTTGATGGGGTTTCAAAACTTTAGTGCACCGCGGGGCATTTGGGGCAGTGAGTGGGTAGGATTTAGACATTTTGAAGCTTTCTTCAACAGCCACTTTTTCTGGCAGATTATGAGGAATACAATCTTTTTAAGTCTTTATCAAATCGTTGCAGCTTTTCCAATGCCGATTATCTTGGCACTTGCTTTTAATGAAGCAAAGGATGGATTCTTTAAAAAATTCACGCAGACAGTGACATATGCGCCTCATTTTATCTCGATTGTCGTCATGACTGGAATGATTATTTCTTTTTTAACGCCAGAAGGTCTGATTAACAATTTACTTGGAATTGTCGGTATTTCACCTACTAACTTTTTATCGCTTCCTGGATGGTTTCCAAGCGTTTATGTGTGGTCGGGTATTTGGCAGTCTACAGGTTGGGGAACAGTTATTTATCTAGCAGCGCTTGCAGGTGTCGATCCAACGCTTCATGAAGCTGCCATTGTAGATGGTGCATCTCGGATGAAACGAATGTGGCATATTAATCTACCAGCGATTAAACCTACGATAGTCGTCTTATTGATCTTAAGCTTTGGTAGCATTATGACCAATGGGTTTGAGCGGATTATTTTGTTACAAACGCCACTTAATCTAACGACCTCAAGGGTTATTTCTACTTATGTTTTTGAAGTAGGTATTGAAGGTGGACGGTTTAGTTTTGCAACGGCTGTTGGTTTGTTTAATTCAGTGATTAATGCAGGGCTTCTGATTGTTGTGAACTATATCTCAAAGAAAGTGAGTGGTAGTGGATTATGGTAGAGCATAGTAAATTAGATGCAAGAAAAAAACTGACGATAGATGCTGTTCAGCAGCAAAAAGTTAACGAAGTTGTTGCTGAGGTGCAGGCTCGAAAAAAAACATGGAAAATTCAAGAATCTAAAGGTGATAAAGTTTTCTTATTCTTCATTTACGTTTATCTCGTTCTTGCATTAATCGTCACCTTGTACCCACTAATTTTCGTTTTAAGTGCTTCCATTAGCGAGCCGCATTATGTCGCTTCAGGTCAAATGGTGTTATGGCCGATGGGTGTTACTTGGGAAGGGTATCAGTTGATTTTCAATAATTCTGATATTTGGAGAGGTTATGGGAATACCATTATTTATACAGTATTAGGCACATTAGTGAATTTAGTCGTTACCATTCCGGCAGCTTACGCTTTAAGTCGACCAGAGTTTTACGGAAAAAAAGTATTTATGATCTTTATCATGATTACGATGTTCTTCGGTGGTGGGATCATTCCAACATTTATCTTAATTCAGAATTTGGGGATGCGTGACACGATTTGGGCGATTATTTTGCCGGGTGCAACAGCAGTTTGGCATATTTTGGTTACTCGAGCGTTTTTTGCTTCTAATATCCCACGAGAGATGGAAGAAGCAGCGATCATGGATGGATGTAATGACTTTGTCATGTTTATTAAAATCATTTTACCGCTTTCTATGCCAATCATCGCTGTGATGGCACTCTTCTTTGGGGTTGCTAACTGGAATAGTTGGTTTCCAGCTTTGATTTTCTTACGAGATAGAAGCATGTGGCCACTTCAAATGATTTTAAGAGAATTACTTGTCCAGCAAAATATGCATTCTATGCCAGAAGGTGCTGATGCAGCGATTGCTGCCCATCGACGCCAACAGTTGGCTCAAGTCATTAGGTATGGTGTAATGGTCGTTTCGACGGTTCCAATTATTATGGTTTATCCATTTTTACAAAAGTACTTTGTAAAAGGTGTATTGATTGGTTCGGTAAAAGGCTAGAAGGATAAAAGTTTCGTTTACCTTCGGTGTCATAGGTAATTACATCTAGTTACTTATGATGCCGAAGGTAAACCAAAAATAAGGAGGAACTCTTATGAATAAGAAGAAATTTAGTTTAATTGCTTTGCTATTGGTAGTTGCAATAGTGCTTGTTGCTTGTGGCAATGACGATACTGTTGATGAGACAACCGATCCAGGGATTGTGAATGGTGGAGACGAAAACGGCGTGCCTGACACTTGGCTTGTTCCGGAACCACTCACCCTTTCATTAATGGCGCCTGGAATGGGACATGCTGATTGGGCAGATATGCCATTTTGGCGTTATTTAGCTGAAGTAACAGGTATTAGTTTTACGTTTGATAACCCACCAGCTGGAGAGGATTTCAATACAGCGCGTAATTTAGCATTAGCTAGTGGTGAAATTCCAGACGCATTGTTTGGTGCGGCTTTAACGCCATCGCAACAAATTGAATTTGGGGAAGCAGGAACACTGATTCCACTTCAAGATTTAATCGAAGATTATGCACCGAACTTTTCAGCATTTTTAGCAGATAATCCAGAAGTAAGAGCATCAATTACAGCGCCGGATGGAAATATTTATGCGTTACCTCAAATTAACCGAAGCCGAGAAGCGTTATGGATTGCGGGTCCGCTTTGGTATAATGGTGAGCACTTGGACTTGCTAGGATTTGATGCTGCTAATGGTGAAGTTCCATTAACGTTAGCTGATTTTGATGAATTAATGTTTAGAATGCGTGACGAATTACCAGCTCTTTTAAATGTTGATTCTGTCTTCCCGATTTCTGATGGATGGGAGATGGTTTGGTTTAGAAACTGGTTTATCGGAACATTTGGCATTGCTAACCGTGCCATTCAAGTAACTGATGGAACAGTTGTCCATAATGCAACAACAGAAAATTATCGTGCATTTTTAGAGCATATGCGCATGTATTTTGAAGCGGGAATCTTACATCCAGAAATTTTCACCTTATCTAACGATGCTAACGGTGCTTTAGTAGGTGATGGTCGTGTTGGGTTGTTCCAATCATGGTATCCACAATTCCCATTGGGACAAACAGATGAGGAAGGAATCAACAATCCTATGTTCCATCCTTTGACGAGTGAATGGTCATCAGAACCAATGATTCCAGTAACATTTAGAATGTCACCAGGGCAATTGGCAATTAGCAGTACAAATCCGAATCCTGGAGCAACGCTTGCATTCTTTGATTTCTTCTACTCTGAAGCAGGTGGTCATTTTGCACAAATGGGTCCACAAGGTTATTTCTGGGATTATGCAACAAATGAGGCAGGAGAAGAAGTTGTTGTATTTGGACCTGCTGTTGATTTAGCGGATGGAGATGCACGTGGACGTCTTGTTCCATTCTTTGGATTTCCTGGACCACAAATTTTATTTGATTTACCAGTGATGTTTGCCCCTGATGATATTGATGAAGAAGTGGATATGAGCTTCGATACTTTCATTAGACGCGAAACTGAGAATCTTGAGCAACATGGTGTTGTTCCATTTCCACCTTCAATGCTAACTGCTGAAGAAGCTGCTTCTATTGCTGAAGTGAATGCAGATATTGAATCTTTTATTACGCAGTGGGAAGCAGAATTTATCTCTGGTGTTCGACCATTAAATGATGACACGTGGCAAGAGTTTTTAAATAACTTGAACAACATTGGTGTTGAACGTGTCGTTGAAATTAATCAAACTGTCTATGACAGAAGGTAGTCATCAACAGGTAAAAATCCAAGCAAAATGTTAAAATAGGGTAGGAGGTTTGGTGGAAAGGCTTTTGAAGCTTTCCATCAAACCTTTTCCTTGTATGAATGAGATGAGGGATGATGATTGATGGGAAAATTACAAGGCCTTGGTGATTTAATGGTCTTTGGTGTCAAACTACAATTTTACTTCTTATATCGTGTGCTTTTAGGTGGCATTATATTTGGTCTCTTTCCAGGTTTCTTATTTGTATATCGGGTTGTCAATTCATGTTTTGAAGAGAAAATGATCACGCATCTGGATTTAAAAAGCGAATTGAATCGTTTAACAAAAACAGAGGTAATGAAAGTAAATCTTTGTGGTTATTTATTACTTTTCTTTCTCTGGATTTTGGGAATCAACCTTCAAGTCATCAGCATTTTTATTGGATCCCCTGCTTTACGTTTTTTGACTTTTGGTCTCTTGATTCTGACGTTAAACACCGGTTTATATCTTTTACCTATTTTAGCAAAGTATGAGCTACCGATTAAACAGTATTTTCTACAGTCTTTTTTACTTGGTGTTATCAGCATCATTGATACCATTGCTATTTTACTTGGGGCATCATTAGCTTTTGCTATTAGTCTCATTCCACCCATCGGCTTTTTCGTAGGTATTCCCTTCATCTTCATCCCTTATGTTTGGTTTTCACGCGCTTCAATCAGGCGTTTGGAGGCAGTTTTATATCAAGGTCAAGATTACATTGGAGAAACCTCATCAAAAAAAGAGGATCAGTAAGTGTTTAAAATGTTATAAATATAAAGGAGCATTAGGATGCCAAAATTAGGAATTTCAATTTACCCAGAAAAATCAACTTATGAACAGGATAAAGCTTATTTAGATTTGGCTCATCAATATGGATTTAAGCGTGTTTTCACCAGTTTACTCCAAATTGAAGGAGATAAGGAAGAAGTGTTACGTGACTTCAAAAAAGTTGTGAACTACGCAACTGAACTTGGTATGGAAGTCATGGTAGATATTGCGCCTAATTTGTTTACGCAACTTGAAATTAGTTATGATGATTTATCATTTTTTCATGAACTCGGTGCTTATGGGATTCGCTTAGATGTAGGATTTACTGGAAGTGAAGAAGCACGAATGACACGAAATCCATATGGGTTGAAAATTGAAATTAACATGAGTGTCGGAACGCGCTATTTAGATCAAATTATGTCGTATTCACCCAATCGTGAAAATTTAATCGGCTCTCACAATTTCTATCCCATGTTGTATACAGGTTTAGACAATGATTTCTTCGTTGCTTGTAGTGAAGATTTCCGTCGACATAATATTAACACAGCATGCTTTGTTAGTTCACAAGATGCCACTTTTGGACCATGGGATATTTGTGACGGACTAGCAAGTTTGGAAGCTCATCGTCTTCTACCGATTGAGACACAGGTTAAACATCTGATGATGATTGACTTGATTGATGATATCATCATTGGCAATGCCTATGCCAGCGAAGCTGAACTAAAAGCCATGTCTGACGCCTTCTTTGCACCACATCCTGAGATAAAAGTGGAATTGAAGCCATCGGCAACAGAAGTTGAACAAAAGATTGTTTATGATGAACTGCATAGCTATCGTGGAGACCGTTCAGCTTATTTGCTCAGATCTACCATGACACGTGTTAAGTATGCGAAAGAGGATTTTCCACCTCATGATACAGAACTGATTAAACGCGGCGACATTCTTGTTTGTAACAATGAACTGGGTCGTTACAATGGTGAACTTGATATTGCGTTAAAAGAAATGGAAAACACAGGACGTGTCAACGTTGTGGGTCGTATTAAAGAAGATGAAATGATTCTTCTCGACCATGTTAAGCCGTGGTCAACATTCAAATTGGTTAAAGGTTAAGAACTCAACTTTCGCAGAAGAAAAAAGAAAGAAGAAAAGCGCCCAACGTACTGTTATAGCGTAGTTTTGAATCACCTGCCGAGTGTAAAAGAAAGCATCTTGACTAATCTACAGGAATCAAAACACCCAAAAATCTCTGCAAATATTTGGGTAAAGTAGATATCCAAGTTAAAACAGCGTTTTTGAAGTCTGCAACTTTAATGATAACTTCTTCCTGTTGATTCATGACAATATCCAAGATGAAGTTCATAAGTGCAAGTAAAGCCTCAGTGAAATCAACCTCACGGATATCTTCACCAAATTCAAAAAACAAATAACCTAAGGTTTTGTCATCATTGGCTTTACGTTGCTCCCAAGCTAAAAAAATGTACCTTGAAAAAACAATAGATGTGTGTGCGATTAATGAATCATAAGAGCGACATTGAAATTCTGAACTTAAATTCAGATGAGATTTATTGCATTTGAAAAAAATCTCAATATTCCACCGATATCCATAAATGCGAACAATCTCTTCATCACTTAACGATTGATCAGTGCTTAAAAGAACCAACCACTTCTTCGGATTGTTTCTATGCTTGATGAATACGAGCTTAACAGGAATCCCACTGTTCATCTTCACATGAATTGAACCTATGATTTCAGATGAATGTGTGTTACGATTGACCAATTTCAACAAACGTTCAGCTGTATATTTCTTACCTTTGTAATCGTAGAGGCGCTTCGGACCACGCTTAACCATGCCAATGACATCAAGTCCTTGTGTTAAGATTGATTTGATAAGCGGAGCTTCCGTAAACCAAGTATCCATTAACACATAACTGGCACTAATTCCATTAGCCAATGCTTCTTCAATGAGTTTAGCAGCGATGATTGGTTTTGAAGCTGTTGCTTCTAAGCGACGTTTATATCCACTTGTTCGTTTGTCTATATCTTCATTAATACCTTTGATCAAATGCTTAACGGAAGCCATTAATGAGAAATTAACAGGAACAAAAGAAGCACCATCAGTCCAACCAAGTACGAGGCATTGGAATCCTTTAACATATTTTCTTGTTGTGTGATCAAAAACGGTAGACAATAGCTCCACACTCTTACTTCTAGCTTTTGAAAACAATGTATCATCAAGAACTAAGACTTTCACGCGTTCATTAGATGTAAGTCGTGAACATAACCCGATTAAATGGCTTGATAGAAGTAACAGGAACTTCTTCCAATTGTATGTTGCACGATTAAGGAAACGATAAACCACATCTTTTCCTACTAGTGAATCTGATTTATCTGACATGAATTTTTGTTGAAACCATGTTTCTTTTTGGAAACTTAGTAGGAAAATCGTGGTAAATACTTCAAATATTGTTGTTCCTTTTGCTTTTTTGATGTTTGATTCTCGTAGGAATGCATTTATTTTCAATTCTTGTAGTGACTTTTTCATTTCTTGTGGTATCATATTACTGAGACAACCTTTCTGTTCTTAGTTGGTGTGGTAACTACTATTTTACAGGATTGTTGTCTTTTTTGCAGCTCTTAAAACATAGTTTTGATATTTTTTCAAGATGGATTCTTTATATAGATGGATACGCTTTAACTTGGTGGTGCTATTAGTCTTTTACATACTTCCTTCAAATGCGAAAGTTGAGTTAAGAATCAAATAACTGCTGAAAAGAGGTGTACGATGGAAAAAGTATGCAAAGAGCTTGATGTCCCTTTGTATGTTCAACTTGCTCATATTATTCGTAAAATGATTGAGTCAGGAGAACTTGCAGAGGGGAGTTATTTAATGCCAGAACGTGACCTTTGCGAACTTCAAGAAATCAGTCGCATGACGGTTAATAAAGCGATTGGGATGCTTGTAACTCGAGGCTTTCTTGTACGTAAACAAGGGAAAGGGACTTATGTGGCTCAGTCTAAACCTATTTCTAGTTATCAAAGTTTAGAGAGTTTAAGTGAAATGCAAAAGAAAAAAGGCATGAAAGTGTCCAACGATTTGTTATCATTTGAAGCGATTTCTTTATCTAATTGGCTTAAAAAAAAGCTTGAGACAACATCCTCAAGTGGCTACAAGATAAAGCGTGTGCGTTATTTGGAAAGCGAGCCATTGGTTTTAGAAACGATTTATTTAAATGAAACGATGTGTCCCCAGTTAACAAAGCACTTAGTCGAATCACGCTCGATGTATGATTTATATCATCGTAAATATCATCATGACTTGGTGAGAGCAGAGCAAATCATCCGTCCGATTCTTTTAAATGAAGCAGAAGCCAGTGCATTAAAGCAAGCAAAGGATAGCTTTGCATTGAAAATTTATCGTTGTGTTTATACAGAAAAAGGCGACGTGATGGAATATACAGAATCCATCTTTTTGAGTCAGAAGCATGACTTTGAAATTGTGTTAACCTAATGTTAAGAAAAGGCTCAATTTAATTTGAGCCCTTTGATTGAGGTCTCTTTACGTTAAGTTTACTTTTTATATTGATCATGCTCCGAGAAAATGCTATAATTAAAGGTGAAAGCGAATATCTCAGCTTTTGAAAGACAGGTAACAAAATGAAAGATCACTATCTTTTAATTTTTAAATTAATCATGTTGGTCGGTGCAGGTTCAGGTGGCATCTTTGCTAGTTTTATCAACCTTCATTTAGAGCAAAACGTCGGCTTGACAGGAACTCAAATTGGATTTGTCGCTTTCCTCAGCACAGGTCTTGTGATTGTCATTAAACCTGTCGTTGGCTTTATTGGGGACAAAACTGGCGAGTATGGTGGTGTGATTAAAATGGCTTTGATTGTTTCCATCATTGCTTCTATTTTTTATTATTACGCCCGGACATTTGCAGCGGTTATGATTGTCTCTTTATTCATTGGATTAGCACGAGGACCCATCACGCCTTTTACCGATCTGATTATTACCAATTACTGTGAAAAAGTAAAATATGATTTTGGTAAAATTCGTGTTTTTGTCTCTTGGGGTTGGCTTCTTTTTACGATGATTGCTGGTTTTTTAATTACAGGTTTTCATCTCCCGTGGGTTGGCGGAAGAATTGAGTTGTCTTTGCCGATGGTTATCTTTGGCACGTCAGTCATTATGTCGGCGCTCACTTTTACCCTTATGTTTTTTGTGCCTAAGTCAGAAGCAGGCATCTCTGAAAAAAAAGTTAAACAAAAAGCAACTAAAAAAGATGTTAAACAACTGTTGGCAAATCGACAATTCTTGTTTATTCTTGCGTTCAGTATGATGAGTCTCATCGTTGTGGAATCAGCCAAGATGTACATCGCCAATCATCTGGTGGAAGAACTTGGTGCTGCAGAAAGTGTGATGAGCTGGATGATGCTGGCACAAGTTGGACCAGAACTCATTTTATTACCTCTTGGCGCTGTCATTTTACGAAAAGTTGGCTTCAAAAAATGGTATCTCTTTTCTGTTAGCACCATGATTTTAAGACTAGCCGTTTACTCGTTTACGACCAACTTAACGATCTTTGTTCTTTTAAGCATGGGACATGCAATTGCAGTTTGTACCCAGGTTGCTGGCAATATTACTTATATTAGAAAAGTTGTTCCTCAAAATGTCATGGGACTTGCATTCACCTTGGTTGCTTCAGTATCAGCAGTCAGTAGCGCTGTTTTAAACCTCCTTTTTGGGATTATTTATCAACACATGGGTGGCTTTATGGTCTTTAGGATTACAACAGTTATTTTAATTGGTACTTTGGTACTGGTCATACGTAGCAAATCGTTAAGCGAAGTTGGCACAGCGATCATTGTTGAACAAGTGCGTCTTGCTTGAGGTTATAGAATGAATAGAAATGGGTGAAATCATGGAGTCAGCACTTTTAATTAAAAACGGTCATGTCATCGATCCGTTGAAAAGTGAGATAAAGGTGGGAGCTATTGGCATTAAAAATGGAAGATTTGTTCCAGTAGAAGAAGTGATGTCCAGTCGCTATTTGGAAGTGATTGATGCTGCTGGGAGCTATGTTGCACCAGGATTTATCGACATGCATGTTCATGTTTTTAAAGATTACACGGAACTGGGGATTGATCCTGATAAAATTGGGATTGAGCAAGGTGTGACGACTGTTGTTGATGCAGGGAGCACAGGAAGCGAGGATTTTGGTCGCTTTAAAGATGCCGTTATTGATAAGAGTCAAACAGAGATTCTTACCTTTTTAAACATTTCAACGAAAGGTTTATGTCATGGCCTTTCAGAACTGGCGGATATGAATAACTTGATGACCCTTGATGAATTTAATCATATCCGAACGAATGAGCCTAGCATCGTGGGATTAAAAGCAAGAATGAGTTCGTCTGTTGTCAAACAAAGTGGGATTAAACCGCTCATTTATGCGAGAGGTCTTGCAGAGATGACAGATGTTCCCATTATGACGCATATTGGGAATCCGCCTCCTAATTTAGAAGAAATATTTCCACTTCTTAAAGAAGGCGATATTGTCACGCATGCTTTCCACGGTAAAAAACATGGGATTTTAGACGAAGAAGGTCATCTGATTCCAGATGCTTTGGCTGCGCTTAAACGAGGGGTTTTATTTGATGTCGGTCATGGCACTGATAGTTTTAGTTTTGAAACGTTGATGAAGTATAAAGAAAAGTATGCTTACCCCTTTACCATTAGTACCGATATTTATTTGAAAAACTATCATGAACCTGTGGGTAGTTTAATGCTCACCATGTCGAAGCTGATGCATCTCGGTTATACATTAGATGAAGTGGTAAAATCTGTTACTATTGGTGTTAAAGAAATTCTAAATTTAAAAGAGCAAGGAACATTGGAAGATGGCACACGTGCAGATGTAACCATTTTTAATGTTGTTCATGAACAAACAGAAATCATTGATTCTATGGGCATGGTGATGATTGCCAATCAAGTCCTTGAACCGGTGATCACCCTACGTGAAGGAAAGGTTGTGTATAAAAATGAATCATGAAACATATGCGATGAAAAAAGAAGAAATTTTATCAAAGTCAAACCATAAAGAGATTTGCAAGTCTCTTTTGACATTTACCCAGTCAACCTTAGAAAAAGAAGGATTAAAGTTAGCGTTTGAGCAAACGTTGGCTTTAACGTCCCATCTTTGTGCCATGGTCGAGCGGGGTTATGAGGGTGGTGAAATTCCAGAGGTTGACCCAGAGATGTTCAGTGAAGTTTCAGCTTTGTCATTAGAGCTTGCTGAAAAAGTGTGTAAGCAAGTGCCAAACATGGTTGCGGGCGAAGCTTATTTATTGTCAGTCCATTTTGAATTGGCACAATTGAATTAATAAGTAGCAGAATAAGTTTAAGTAAGAAGGAGTAGATTAAAATGTCAGTAACAGTTGTTATTGCTGACCGTTTAGGAAAAGGTCAACATGTTGCAAAAGGTGTAGAAGCTGCGGGAGGGCGTGCAGTTGTCGTGCCCGGGGTTGCAGCAGATATGAAACTTGGAGATGTCATGAAGGCAGAAAATGCAGATTTCGGGATTTCTTTTTGTGGAAGTGGTGGCGCAGGTGCGATCTCTGCGAACACCAAGTATGGCTATCCTGAGTCGCATGGTATGCGGTCTATCGAAGAAGGCATAACGGCTTTAAAAGAAGGAAAGCGTGCATTGGGATTTGGTTTTATGGATGTAGAAGAATTAGGGAAAAGACTAACTGAAACTTATCTTGAATTGCAGGCATAACGTCTCCTAAACAAGCCGATGTTTTTCTAAGTCAGGTTGTCCATCACGTCATTTCGAAGGAGTCATAAAAGTATGTTAATTCTCATTCAATCACTGATCATTGGTGCTTTAATTGGCATGTCAATAGGCATCGGTGCTTCAAACATGTTTCATATTCCAGATGCTTTAGGCATGGGATCTTTTAGAATGCTCAGTGAGCTCAATGCGTGTAAGGGGGAAAGAAAAGAACATGCGACTTTCGGTGCTAAATTCCTCTTTCAAACAGGGATCGCTTTACTTGCGTTCGGTACGTTTACACAAGACTTGGTACAAAGAAGCTTGCCGAACTTGGCAGCAAGTTTATTAATGAAAAAAGGGTCGACGGTGGAGGAGACGTTACATCACCCAGTTAAAATGGGGATTGCTGGTGGGATCGCTGGCATGTTCTTTGTCGGTTTCTTCATGTTGATAACTCGGCTCATTCCTGAGACCGCTTTTTCCGTCGCAAGAGAAATTTTTTCTATCGCTGCTTTTTATTTTGTTTCAGTGGTGATGCCTGTTTTTTTTTGGTTGGCAGCCATTGATGCGGGTCGGAAAACAGGTTTCTATGGTACGTTATTGGGTGCTACTTCTCACTTGCTGATTGGAAATGCTGTTTTAGGGATTGTTTTAGGGATTGTTTTAGGTAAAAGTGTTGAGGATCTAGGTTGGAAGAAAACAACGCTCACTTTGCTAGTTGTGATGATTGCCATCTTCGTAGGGTTGGCGCACCTGAGTCAGTTTGATTGGGGCATATTAGCTGAAGGATTGAGGGGATGAAGCGGATGAGCAAGGAAGAAAAACAAAAGCAACGCCAAAAAGTCTTATTTCCTATTTTAGTAGGCCTTTTATCAGCCGGCATTTTTGCGGGAACACATCTGTTTTTAACCCATGGATTTGGTGCCTTTGTTGAAATAGGCGCACTCGCTATTTTGCAAGCTGGTGCGAGTAGGGGAGATGTTGGCTTCTACGGTGCAGCAGCAGTATTTGGTATCAGTTTCTTATTTTCAAGGGTGCTAGAAGGCTCGTTAGTCGGCGTCCTTGACGCAGGTGGTTCCATCATGACAGGAATTGGGATCGGGTTGCCATCAGTTTTGCTCATGCTTGGTCTTTATGAACCACTCGCATCTTTTCCACTGGCCTTATTAACAGGCTTTGTAGCAGGTTGCTTGATTGGGTGGATTGTGAGCCGTATGAATAGCAAAGGGACAGGTGGGACATTGCCTTCTACTTTTGGTATTGATGTGATCATGGGCGCAGGTAATCAAACGGGACGCTTTTTTGGCCCTCTACTGGTTATTGCCTCTTTTAGTCTATCAGCACCTGTTGGCATTGGTGCCACAGTTGGGGCATTGATTTTCTACGCTTGGAAGAAACCCATCGAAGGTGGCGCAGTGATAGGTGCCATGGTCGTTGCAACAGTATGGCCTATTTTTGTAAGTTGAGGAGAAAATCAGATGGAACAAATTCACGATAAGTTGCAACTTAAACAAGTCATTAACGCATCAGGAAAAATGACCATTCTCGGTGTGTCTAAAATTGCGGATGATGTTGCTGAATCGTTAAAAATAGCAGGTCAACAATTTTTTGAAATGGATGTTTTAATGAAACAAACAGGTGCTTATTTGGCAAACCTGTTAAAAACGGAAGATGCGCAAATTGTCTCCAGTGCTTCAGCAGGCATTGCTTTAAGTGTTGCAGGGGTTATTGGAAAAGGATCTAAAAAACATTTGTACGACCCTTACGACATCAGTTTAACCTCAAAGCGCCAGATCGTCCTTCCAAAAGGACACAATGTTGATTATGGTGTTCCCATTGAACTCATGGTTAAACAAGGTGGCGGTGTTGTCCGTGAAGCAGGTTATGCCAACATGTGTACAAAAGATCATCTTCGGGCACAAATAACGGCTGAAACGGCGGCCATTTTATATGTGAAAAGCCATCACACTGTTCAAAAAAGTATGTTGACGGTAGAAGAAGCAGTTTCAGTTGCAAGAGAAATGGCTGTTCCTTTGATCATTGATGCAGCTGCAGAAGAAGATGTGTTCTGTTATACAGCAGCAGGGGCAGATTTGGTGATTTACAGTGGGGCGAAAGCCTTTGAAGGTCCAAGTTCAGGTCTTGTCATCGGTCGAGATCCTTATGTATCGTGGGTTCGTCTACAAGCAAAAGGCATCGGTCGCACCATGAAAATTGGAAAAGAAAATGTGATGGGCTTGGTCACAGCCATGGAACGCTATTTAACAGTTGGATCAGAATCACCTCAAGCAATGAAACAACGGTTAATTCCTTTTGTCGAAGCATTGAATCAACTACCAGCTGTTGTAGCAGAAATTGTTCAAGATGGAAGTGGTCGAGCGATTTATCGGGCGCAACTTAAATTGGCAACAGCTGAGATGGCTCAAAGCGTCATTGAAGGACAACGCCATGGTAATCCAGCCATTTACACGCGGGATTACTTGTCAAATAGAGGTGTCATTGAGTATGACATTCGCAGTGTAGATGAAGCGGAAATGAAGCTAATTGTTACACGATTGCAAGAAATTTTAAAAGAAAAGTGAAGCCGAAGCGTTTATCCCCGACAAGCATCAGGTTGAGTGATTTTTCAACATGTACAACACCATTTATGACCTCGAGGGGATGTGAGGTGTCGCGAGACAATAAAAAACGGAGGAAGCCTAAAAATGTCATTACAACCGAATTATTTAAAGGATTGCTTATGCTTAAACGTATTAGCAGGATCCGTCCAAAATGCAAAAGCATGTTATGAAGCAGCAAAAGGCCATGTTATTTTAGGCGTTTTGTCTAAAAATTATGAAACAGACGAAGCGGCTATTACAGATATGAAAAAATATGCCGAGGCCACTCACAATGCGTTGTCAGTGGGTCTTGGAGCAGGCGATCCAAATCAAAGTGCCATGGTGACCAGACTATCTGGTGTACTTCAACCGCAGCATGTCAACCAAGTGTTTACTGGCGTAGGTGCATCACGAGAAGCACTCGGTCAAAATGAAACAATTGTCAATGGGTTAGTTAGTCCAACAGGTCGTGTCGGTTATGTTAATATTGCAACTGGACCTTTGAGCAGCGGTGCACCTAAAGCGGAAGTTCCCATTGAGACAGCCATTAAGCTGCTTCAAGATATGGGTTGCTCATCAATTAAATATTTTCCGATGAAAGGGTTGGCTCATAAAGATGAATATGTGGCAGTTGCAAAAGCATGTGCGATGTTCAATTTTTATCTAGAGCCAACAGGTGGCATTGATTTAGACAATTTTGAAGAAATTGTCAAGATTGCCCTTGATGCAGGCGTCGAAAAAATCATTCCTCATGTGTACTCGTCGATTATTGATTCAGAAACAGGCGATACAAGACCGGAAGATGTTGCGACTTTGTATGAAATCATGGAAAAGCTGGTTGGATAAATTCATTTTAACGCAAATAGGAGTGATCAAGTGAACGCCATTATTAATGGAAAAATTGTAACACCTCACGAAGTATTAGAAAACAAAGTGTTAGTGACAGATCATGGAAAAATTGTAGAGATCTCAGATGATGTACCTAGCGGCGCAAACATCGTAGATGCAAAAGGGCGCATTGTTGCACCAGGTTTTGTTGATGTTCATATTCACGGAAGTATGGGTGCTGATGTGATGGATGGGACAGTGGATGCCATTAAGACAGTTGCAACCGGTATTGCCCAGTATGGGACAACATCTTTTTTACCGACAACGATGACCATGGCAAAAGAAGCAGTTTATCAATCGTTAGAAGCAGTACGACAGTTACAAGGAGAGCTGATTGTTGGTGCTGCTGAGGTGTTAGGTGCACATTTAGAAGGCCCGTTCATCAACAAGAAATACAAAGGTGCTCAAAATGAAGCTTTTGTTGTCCTTCCCGATGCTGGATGGATTAAAGACTTTTCAGATGTGATCAAACTGGTGACGTATGCGCCAGAAATGGATTCAGAACTTCATTTTACAAAAACGGTAAAAGCTGAAACAGAAGTGACTTTATCTATTGGTCATAGTGATGCAAGTTATGGTTTAGCGAGTCAAGCGATTCAATGCGGTTGCGCTCATATCACCCATTTATTTAACGCCATGACAGGCTTACATCACCGAGATCCAGGCATTGTAGGCGCCGCTTTAACCCATGATGTTTTTACGGAATTAATTGCAGATAAAGTTCACGTGAATCAACACCTCTTTCAATTCGTAAAAGATAATAAAGGGAAAGACCGTGTCGTCCTTATCACCGATAGCATGCGTGCCGGTTGTATGAAAGATGGTATTTACGACCTTGGTGGTCAAGCTGCTCATGTAAAAGAAGGGGTTGCCCGTCTTAAAGATGGCACTTTAGCTGGGAGTGTCTTGACTTTAAACCAAGCTGTTCGCAACTTCTATGAAAATACTGATGCGACATTGCCTGAAGCCATTGGAATGGCAACCCTTAATCCCGCGACGTCGATTAAAGTCGCTGATCGTAAAGGAAGCCTTGAAGTTGGAAAAGATGCAGATGTTATTATACTAGATGAAGCGTTCAATTGTCACGCAACATGGGTGAAGGGCAACCTTGCTTATATGAACATGTAAGCGCGATAAGAAGCAATAAAAGCGATCTACGAAAAATAGATCGCTTTTATTGTGAGGAGAAACGTTGCATCAAAGACACGATTCTCCTTTTTCAATTCGATAACCATGTCCCCAATGGGAGACGATTTGACTTGAACTTTGCTTATCAGTTAATTTCTTTCGAAGTCTTCTAATGACATTATCAACAGGACGTGTCTGCTCATCACCAGGTAATCCCCAAATACGTTGAAGTAGTGTTGCCCTTGAAACAGTTTTACCACTATGTTGAACCAAGTGTAATAAAGTTAAAAATTCGTGATTCGTTAATTTCAATTCAATCCCATTGACGACACATTTATGTCGTTGTGCATCCAAGTATAAGTCATTAAACTTGAATTCATCTGCTTCCAATGCCATCTTTTGGATCACATACATGCGCTTTAAAGTTACTTTGATTCGCACCATGATTTCCAAGTGATTCGCTGGTTTTGCTAAGTAGTCATCAGCCCCAAGTTCAAGTGCCAATATTTTCAGCGTCTGCTCAAACATATCAGCCAAAGCAATCAGGATGACTTCCTCATTTTTAAGTCGAATGATTTTACAAAGATCAATAGCTGACAAATTCAAAGCATTTTGGTCATCAATAATTAAAACATCTGTATGAAGTGTCAGTAAGTCATCAAGAGAAGTTGCGTCGGATAAGACTTCAATCGAAAAATGAGGTGTTGTAGAAGCTGCACCCAACAGTTTAAGGGTCGTCTCATCGGTAGATAAAATGCTGATTTGTCTTTTGGTTAATTGATTATTCATAAGTAGTCCTTCAAGTCATCATAAATTAACGGAGAACGCGCTCAACAGAGAAAACGTCTTTGATAGACCTTAGTCCAGTTGCGCTCTTGTTAAGAATATCAAGATGGATAACGGATAACTCCAAATCGATAATGGCTGTTTCTCTCAATGTGTTGGTATTTAAGCTTTCAATATTAACATTTAAACTCGAAATTTTCGTAATGACATCACTTAAAATGTTTTGTCGAGCCAATGCTTTGACACGAATTTTTGCAACAAATGATGTTTGGATATCATCTGTGAACCAGACATCAACAAAACGGGATTTGTCCTTTAAATTAGCACAATCTGTGTGGTGGATGGCGATGCCATTCGTTTTCGTAATAAAACCTGTGATGGGATCACCTGGCACAGGATGGCAACATTTGGCAATTTTAATGTCCACATTGACTAAGCCATCTACCACAATGCCAAATCGGTTTTTCGCTTGGATATCTTTCTTGCGTTCGTTGATTTGAGAGACAAGGGCACCTTCATCGACGACCATGTCTTTTTCAAAATAGCGTTCGAGAATTGTTTTCGCTGTTACATAGCCACGACCTAAATCATGGTAAAGATCTTCCCACGAGGAGAGAACCAGTTTTTTATGCATAGTTGATAATGCTTTTAAATCAATATTAGCAAGCGTTTTATCCAAAGATTTAAGTTCAGCAAGGAATAATTCTTCCCCGCGTAAAATATTATCTTGACGTTTCGCTTTATTGAAGAACTGCCTAATCTTATGTCGCGCTTGGGTCGTTCCAACGAAGTTTAGCCATTCTTCACTAGGTCCAAAAGAATTTCGATTGGATTTTATTTCAACGACATCTCCCATTTTCAAGTGGTAGGACAAAGGGACAATCCGCCCATTAACAATGGCGCCAGTTGTGCGATGACCTAGATCGGTGTGAACCCGATAGGCAAAGTCAACCGGTGTCGACTTGGGTGGGAAATCTAAGACATCACCTCTAGGTGTAAAGACATAGATGTTGGCATTGAAAATGTCTTCTTTAACAAACTCAAGTAAGTTTTCAGCATCATTTACTTCATTTTCGTACGTACTTAACGTTTCATACCATTTCAATTTATCTTGGATTTCACGTTGCTCTTGTGCTGTTGTACGGGCATTTTCTTTATAAGCCCAATGTGCAGCAACCCCTTTTTCAGCAATTTCATCCATTTCTTTCGTTCTAATTTGAATTTCATAGATATTTCCACGTTGAGAAATAACGGTCGTATGAAGGGATTGATACATATTAGGCTTTGGCATGGCGATGTAGTCTTTAAAGCGGTTGGGAATAGGTTTAAAATTCGCGTGGATGGCGCCTAAAGCAGCATAACAATCTTGCAATGAGTCGACAATTAAACGAATGGCCAATAAGTCGTAAATCTCTTCAAACTCTTTATCTCCAGACAGCATTTTTTTATAGATACTATAAATATTTTTGATTCGACCTTTAATACTAAAGTTAAATCCTTCGGCTTCAAGGATTTCAGAGATGCGATTAATCATCCGCTCGACATTAGCTTCTCGTTCACTCTTTTTCTTTTTCATGAGGCGTACAATGCCGTAGAACGATTCAGGTTCTAAATAACGTAAGCAAGTGTCTTCAAATTCAGCTTTTACTTGAAACATACCGAGACGATGTGCAATTGGGACATAGATGTCCATGGTTTCTCTTGAAATCCGAATTTGTTTATCAGGTCTGAGATGTTTAAGGGTTCGGATGTTGTGAAGACGGTCTGCTAGTTTAATGAGAATGACACGAATGTCACGACTCATTGCTAAAAGCATTTTTCGGTGATTTTCAGCTTGGGCACTTTCTCTTGAAACATAATCCAATTGCGTTAACTTTGTCACACTGTCCACTAAGTTGGCAATGTCTTCATCAAACATTTCGATGAGTTCTGCTTTTGAAATGTTGGTGTCTTCAATCACATCATGCATTAAACCAGCGGCAATTGTTTTAGGGCCTGTTTGCCACAAAGCTAAAATATAAGTGACTTCAAGAGGATGTAAAATATAAGGTTCACCTGATTTTCTTAATTGACCAACATGTTGTGATTCAGCCAATGCATAAGCTTTTTTGATAATCTCAAGACTATTTTGATCTTTCACATAGCGACTAACTGTTGAAATAATCAAATCAATGGTGATCTTTTCAGTCTGAATTTCATTTTTAATATCCATGTGTGCACCCTCTCAGATGTTACAAATTAATTGTTTTGCTTTTCTACTGTTGTTGACATTTTATCATAAAATCAGATGACAAGCTAGTTGTTTGAGGTAGTAATATCAGATAATAGTCAATTTTTTTCACGTTGGCATGTTTTTCACGTTGACTTTTTAAGTGTAAAACCCTTGCTTTTAACAAATAGTGAACCAGTAAGGTGCAAAAAAACAACATCTTAACAGCTAGTGCATCACAACATAAGTAACTACGCCTATTCATGCGTCTCATTTCCAACGACTGCGCCAACTCGTCCTAACGTACCGAAATTGGTACGAGTCGTCCTCGTTTCCTTGTATTTGAAAATGATACACGCCAATATGCGCTATTACTTACGTTTTGCTGCACTAGAAGGTTGCTCATTGGCAACCCAAGTGGTATAATGACTTTTAGACATTCGTCACAGGAGACGTTAAAATGACGATATGAGGGCATGTGCCGAAGGAGAAAAAGGGAAATGAAAAACAAAAAACTTTTATTATTGCTTTTAGTACTTGTTGCACCACTTCTGTTTTTAGTCGCATGTGAAAATGCAGTCGAACCAGAAACAGCTGAGACACAACCAACTGTAGATGAGCCAGATACAGCGGATGAAAATGGAGAACCAACTGTAGATGAACATGTTATTTACTTAGACTTCTGGCATGCGATGACTGGTCCACACGAAGCAGCGTTAACGACATTGATTGATGCTTTTCATCATGCGTATCCTCATATTCGTATTCGTGCAGAATATCAAGGAAGTTACGCTGACATTAACACGTTAATCATGGGATCTGCCATGGCAGGAACATTGCCTCATATGGCACAACAAACGACGGATAACATTACAGGCTATGTGAATGATGGGATTCTTTTACCGTTAACAGCCTTATTCAATGACCCTGACAATGGTTTGTCACAGGATGAAATGGATGACATCATCGCGGTTTTTCGTGAAGGTGTGATTTGGGACGGTGAGTTTATGTCGGTGCCACTTGGAAAAAGTACGCGGGTGCTTTACTACAACATTGATTTACTCGAAGCTTATGATGTAGAAGTCCCAACAACTTGGGAAGCGTTAATTGAAGTGGCACAAATTTTAACAAATCCTGATGAAAACCGCTTTGGGATGGGCTTTGAAAATGGTTGGGGTACTGAGTTTATTGCTTTAACATTGCAACATGGTGGCGCGTATATTGATGAAGTAACAGAAATTGCACATTTCGGAGCGCAGCCCGGCATTGATGCAGCACGATTTGTTATGGATTTACATGAAGCAGGTTATGCACGTTTTGCTGGTGAAGACAACTTCTTATCAGGTGTATTTGGCAATGGATTTGTTGCCATGTATATCGGATCTTCTACAAGTATGCCACATGTTGCCAGTGCAGTAGACGGAGCGTTCGAATGGTCAACCGCGGTGCTTCCGACTTACAATGGAAATGCTGCAACACGTTTCCAAGGAAACGACATTGTTTTATTTGACAATGGCATGTCTGAAGAAGAACAACATGCTGCATGGACATTTATGGCATTCACATTACGACCAGAAGTGACAGCACAGTGGGCAATGGATTCAGGGTACATCCCCGTGACGTATTCAGGACGTCATCACCCCATCTTCACGGACTTCTTATTAGAGAATCCACAAGCGGCTGCACCATCTGATCAGTTCGATGCTGGCTTTATGACTGCTCGTTCGATGGGTGCCAATCAGGTGTGGCAAATTCTAGGCGAGGAACTCGGAAACATTCGCTTAGGCCTTTATGACATAGAAACAGCTTTAACACGTGCACAAGAACGTGCAAACGAAGCATTAGCAGATTAAGTTTAAATCGTATCAACTGTTAAGGATATGAGAAAGGGTGATTTAAGCATGCATGACAGAAATTTAATAGAATTGGCTTCTTTATCGCGGAACTTTTCCTATGCGCCATACTCGACATTTAAAGTAGGGACAGCTTTACTTGCTAGCAATGGTAAAGTTTACACAGGTTGTAACATTGAATCAGCCTCTTATACACCGACCAATTGTGCTGAACGGACAGCCTTTTTCAAAGCTATTTCTGAAGGTGTAACAACGTTCGAAGCAATTGCCATTGTCGGTGGCTTTGATGATGCCCAAACAGATTGTTGTTATCCATGTGGTGTTTGTCTCCAAGTGATGGCTGAATTTTGTGAACCTGATTTTAAAATCATCTTGGTTGATCGTGATGAACATTTGAACGTATATCGTCTAGATGCGTTATTACCTTACCGATTTGGACCAACGCATCTGAAATTAAAAGGAGTGTCAAGTGAATGATCAGAATGTATGATTTGATTCAAAAGAAAAAAGATGGCAAGGCTTTGACGCAAGAAGAAATTGATTTTATGATCGACGGTTATACAAAAGGAGACATTTCAAATGAACAGATGTCAGCTTTTTGTATGGCTGTTTATTTCAAAGGGATGAATCCTGATGAAACGTCGGGACTCACAATGGCGATGGCAAACTCCGGTGATACAGTTGACCTTTCAGGAATCGACGGTTTTAAAGTAGATAAACATTCGACAGGTGGCGTTGGGGATAAGACGACCTTTATCGTCATGTCCATTGTGGCTTCCCTTGGCATTAAAGTCGCAAAAATGTCAGGACGTGGACTGGGGCATACAGGTGGAACGTTAGATAAAATCGAATCTATTCCAGGCATTCAAATTGAATTTCATCCAGATGACTTTCTAAGAAGGGTTGAAGAAGTAGGGGCTTGTTTAGCTGGACAAACAGGTGAATTAGCACCGGCGGATAAGAAGCTTTATGCCCTTCGAGATGAAACGGCAACGGTCGATAACCTGTCATTAATTTCGGCAAGCATCATGAGTAAGAAAATTGCATCAGGTGCTGATGGTATTGTACTCGATGTGAAAACCGGTAATGGTGCTTTTATGAAAGACTTTGAAGATGCACTTAAATTAGCCAAAGAAATGGTCGATATCGGTGAGCGTTGTGGGAAAAAAACGGCTGCTTTAATTACTGATATGAACGCACCAATCGGCTATCACATCGGAAATGGCTTGGAAATGATGGAAGTTATTCACGTTTTAAAAGGCGTCCGACTAGCGACTGATTTAATAGATCTTTGTATTGAGTTATCAGCTCATATGATTCAGCTAGCGACTGATGCACCTATCGAAACGTGTCGTGAGCAAGCGCATAGACAACTTGAAAGTGGTGCAGCTCTTGAGAAGTTTGGTGACATCATTGCAGCACAGGGTGGAGATACGACATGTTTGGATGATCCTGACGTATTGGAGACAGCTAACATAGCAGCATTTGTTAGCGCACCGAAAACAGGATATATCACTGCGATGAATACTGAAACGCTTGGGCTTGTATCGGGTATGTTAGGCGCGGGTAGACAGACGGCTGATGATGTGATCAACAACTACGGTTCAGGTATTAAATTAACAGCTAAAACAGGTGATTTTGTTGAAAAAAATCAGATGATTGCCATCTTTAAAACCGATGATGAAGCCATTCTTGATTCAGCCAAAGCGTTGTTCCTTCAAGGAGTGGAATTTGGACCTGAGAAGCCGATAAAGCCACCGCTTATTTATGCACGTGTCACAAAAGAAAATGTAGAAATATATCAAAATAAAGATTAGGAGAAATTGAACATGGCAACTTATACATTGGATCAACTAGCACGCATGATTGATCACACCAACTTAAAAGCAGATGCATTAACAGATGATATCAAAGTTTTATGTGTAGAAGCCCAAAAATACCATTTTGCTTCGGCTTGCTTCAACCAAGTTCAATCACCTGTCGCTGCAAACTGTTTAAAAGGAACTGACATTAAAGCATGTGCAGTCATTTCGTTTCCGCTCGGTCAAACCTCTATTGAATCAAAAGTATTTGAAACAGAAAATGCCCTTCAAAATGGCGCCAATGAAATTGATTATGTGATCAACATTGGTGAAGCCAGAGCAGGCAATTGGGACTACTTGAAGCGGGAAATGGAAGCCATCGTTGTCATTTGTAACAAGTACCAGGTTATCTCAAAGGTTATTTTTGAAACCTGTTATTTGACAGAAGATCAGAAGATCAAATTATGTGAAATTGCAAGTATTGTGAAGCCTAGCTTCGTTAAAACATCAACAGGCACTACGTCAAGTGGTGCAACAGTAGAAGATGTTGCACTGATGAACAGGTTGACCCCTGATGACGTACAAGTCAAAGCGTCGGGTGGTGTTCGTACAGCGGCTCAGTTTTTAGATATGTTGAAACATGGTGCCACGCGTGTCGGTGCATCAGCAGGCATCGCCATCATTGAAGAATTGAAAGAAAAATACTTTGCTAATGGAGAGGAATTTTTGAGAGTGAATCAGGAAACAATCGAAAGGGGTGTAAGGTAAGGTGAGTTTAAATGAAAATTAAGCAGTTAAAGTTTGATGGACATCCGGTTTTGGGTGATTTAGAGATTGACTTTACCGATGAGTCCGGGAATCCGTTGGAGATTGTTGCTTTTATTGGTGATAACGGGACAGGGAAGACAAAGGTATTAGAAGCGATTGTTCAGATGATTGAGGATGATTGGCATCGGCATACATCTCTGTATCAAGGATATCAGCAACTTAATCAAGCTGAAAAAGATGGGAAGCGGATCAGTGAGTATAGTAAATTCGGATTTGATTTGGTGAGTTACGTTGAAGAAAATGGATTTACAACATTAACAGAAAGCTATGAAGATTCAGATTACACCACTAATCGTCATACAGACTTGACGATCGAAGGGTTTGATTTACCCATGGTTTTTGAAAGTTATCGTCATGAATCAGATTTTTTACAACCTGAAGTTATTTGGATGCCAGCTGAACTAGGCATTGGCAAAGATATCCAAATCAGAGAGAAAACGAAACCAGATCCTGTTGTCATTCACGCCAATGAATGGGTGCTAAATGATGTCAATGCGTACATCGTAAAAAAAATCACTGGTGCATTTTCACGTGCCATTCAAGTAAATGATGACAGACCTATAAAAAAGGTTAACGACCAGGAATGCGCAGAAATCAACGATATTTTCGCTAGTTTAAACCTTAACATAAAATTAATAGGTTTGTCATCAGATAATAAACAAATGCCACTCTTTGAAAATAAAGCAGGGAAAAAAGTTCAACTTAAAGATCTCTCAGCTGGGGAAAAACAACTGTTTTTTAGGATGTTGCCTTTGAAAAATCTTAACGTTAATAACGCCATCATCATCATTGACGAGCCAGAAAATTCGCTCCACCCCGAATGGCAACGTAAAATCATTGATGTTTATCGTAAAATTGGAGAAAATAATCAACTGATTATTGCAACCCATTCGCCACTTATCATCGGTAGTGTGCCGACGGAAAGTGTGCGCATGATGTCTAGGAATGAGGAGGGTGTCATCCAAGTCGAGCGGGCTTATCAAACTTATGGTAAAAGTGCAGAACATATTTTAAATGTTACCATGGATTTAGATAGTTTAAGAGATGAAAAAACGACTGCCAAATTAAATGAATTAAGATCTTTGCTTGATGATGATGCGTATGACTCCGAGGTTTACCTAAAGTTACTTAACGAACTTAAACAGCAATTAGGTGCCGCTGATGAAGAAATGATGCTCATTGAAATGAGCGCTTCAAGAAGGAGGCGTCAGCATGCTAAAGATAACTAAAACGTTAGACCCTATTCATCATGTTGAATTTAAAAAGAAGCGTAATCCTAAAAGTTGGGATGATTATGGACCTGATATTAAAAGCTCACTAAAAACTCATATGTTGGATAAGGAGCAAGATGGTTATTGTCCTTATTGTGAACGAATGATTAATGTTGATACCTCACACATTGAGCATATTGAGCCTAAACACAAAGCATCGAATTATAAGGCGTATGATAATATGCTTACCTCCTGTAATGACCCACAAACATGTGGGCATGCTAAAAAGGGAACATTTTCAAATGATTTTTTAAATCCTGTTTTAATTGAACCTATGAACTTTTTGAAATATAAATTTGAAACAGGAGAAATTGTTCCAAGTAAGATAGATGAATCCCATTCAGATTATCAAAAAGCACAGTTTACCATTGATACGTTAAAACTTAATGAAAAAGATTTACTGGCATCGCGTAAAGTTTTTAATCTTCAAATAGCAAACATGTGTACATATATGGATGATGAAGCAGTTAAAATGGCATTAAAAGGCTACTTAGAGGATAAGTTAAACTTTAAAACTTTGATCGAATTTCATTTGCAGAATTATTCGTGAAATTAAATTTTAAAACAATGGAGGTGATGATCTATGTCAAAAAGGGTCGTGTTGATTGTTTTAGACAGTGTTGGTGTCGGTGAGTTGCCAGATGCCGCTGATTATGGAGATGTTGGTGCGAATACGTTGTTAAACATTAAAGAAAAAGTACCAGAAATGACACTGCCGAATATGTGTCAGATGGGTTTATCTCATATTCAAGGTGTGGAAAAGATTGGAGATAAAGTGGACTTTTTCACAGGAAGTTGTGGAAAACTCGCAGAGGTTTCCTTAGGAAAGGATACAACTACGGGTCATTGGGAGATTTCAGGGCTAAAAGTTGAGCATCCATTCCCAACTTATCCACAGGGTTTCCCACAAGATTTAATTGGAGCCTTTGAAGAAAAGGTTGGCCGAAAGGTGATTGGCAACTGTGTGGCTTCTGGAACAGAGATTATCAGTCGTTTAGGTGATGAACATGTGGCAACAGGTGATTTAATTATCTACACATCAGCCGATAGTGTCTTTCAAATTGCAGCCCATGAGGACATTGTTCCAATAGAAGAATTATTGCATATTTGCCAGATTGCACGGGAAATGCTCGTTGATGATTGGAATGTCTCACGTGTGATTGCGCGTCCATTTGTTGGAGAATCAAAAAACTATACGAGAACAGCCAACAGAAAAGATTACTCGGTCGCACCTTTTGCAAAAACCATGCTAGACTACATTAAAGAAGCGGGACTAGCGGTGAATGCCATTGGTAAGATCAGTGATATCTATGATGGACAAGGTATCACCAAATCAACGCCAACAAAAGATAATGGGGCAGGGATTGACGCGACCCTCGCCCATCTACAACAGGAAAGTCACGGGTTAATCTTCACGAATCTAGTCGATTTCGATTCAGTTTATGGCCATCGGCGTGATTACAAAGGTTATGCAAAAGCATTAATGGATTTCGATAAAAGATTACCAGAAATCCTTGGGGCTTTAAAAGAAGAGGATATATTGATGATGACAGCGGATCATGGTTGTGACCCAACCTTTAAAGGAACAGACCATACCCGAGAATATGTCCCGCTTCTCGTCTATGGTAAGACGATCAAATCAGGCATTAACCTCGGAATAAGATCAACCTTCTCTGATATTGGGAAAACCATTCTTGACTATTTGGGAATAGATGGTAAAATTGAAGGAGAGAGCTTTTTGAATGAGATTGCGAAGGAGTAGCAACGCGATATGGCGGTATGAGCCTGTAATGCGTATTCAGAGGATCACAAGTGTAAGAAGCGTAGTGACAAATAAGTGGAGATGATCATGCAAGAGGCCGTTATTTGGATATGCCGGATAAACGAGTAGGTACTTTATTACTAGACATCATTGGAAGGTGATCAAATGGCAGCTTATAGTGAATTATATGTGTCAGATATTGTTGAAAATCAAGGATATGTTTTTTTAAATATTCGTGAAGAATTGCCTGGAGTTGACGAGAAATGGTTTATAAAATCTTGGATGAAATCAGAAACCAGACGACTTTTAGATAAAGCCACACCAAAATGGGCAGGTATGCCACCGCAAGAATTGATTTGGTGGTTTATTCATCATGAATGTCAAGCAGATTATCAACGTGGTCAGCAATGGGGTGGTTTTTTGCCGCAGTGGGTGGGAATCATGTATGCTTTGTACCAATGGAAGTTTGAGCTGTCAAGTAAGGAATTGATTGAAAAATTACCCTTAGAATTGATGGAGCAACTGTATGTCCCTTATCATCAGCTAGGAGATGAAGCAGCGGTTCATAAATTGTATGAATATGTGAATGATAGGTGCATCTAGGAGGTGTTAAACATGTTGAGTATTTCAGATATTAAAAACAAGTTAACCCCTATTTTTGAAAATAATGGCATAAAAAAAGCCATTTTGTTTGGCTCTTATGCAACAGGTGAGGCGACTGAGGACAGCGATATTGACTTATTAATCGATGATGAAGGATTGATAAGGGGATTTAGGTTTTTTGGTGTGCGTTGTGAACTTGAAGACGCAATTGATTGTCAAATTGATTTGATTGTAGCCCGTTCTGTCATTCCAAATAGCCTAATTGATATAGAAATTCAACAGAAAGGCAAGATTATTTATGAAAAAAGTCATTAAAGATGATTTTTATCGCATTCAAAAAATTCATTTTTACTGTGAATCTATTGCTGATTTCACGAAAAACAAAACAGTCAACGACCTAAAGAGCAATGACCAATTGAATTTTGCAGTTGTTTTTTCTTTAGGTCAAATTGGCGAGCATATGAATAAGTTAACGTCGGAGTTTAAAAATAAATACTGTGAAATTCCGTGGAAAGATATTATTTCGATGCGTCATAGAATTGTTCATGATTACGAGGGCGTGAATGTAGATATTCTTTGGGAATCAGTTCAAGAAGGCATCCCACAGTTATTAGACGAAATAAATAAACTATTAAAAGTACATAAAGGAGATGATTCAACATGAGTCAAGCACAGACAATACCAACAGCACATATTGAAGCAAAAGCAGGAGAGATTGCGAAGACGGTTTTGATGCCAGGGGATCCGTTAAGGGCGAAATTTATCGCTGAAACGTTTTTAGATAACCCGGTACAGTTTAATGGGGTTCGTGGGATGTTAGGTTTTACAGGGACGTATAAAGGTGTTCGCGTATCCGTCATGGGATCAGGGATGGGTGCAGCATCTATTGGGATTTATTCGTATGAATTGTTTAAGTTTTATGATGTCGAAAATATTATTCGTGTGGGAACAGCAGGTGGAATTGGTGGTGGCGTCAAGTTAAAAGATGTCGTGATTGGTATGGCAGCGTCAACGGATTCTAATTATTTATATCAGTATGGCTTTGCAGGGGGTTATGCACCAGTTGCAAGTTATGAGTTATTAGAAACGGCTGTAGGATCAGCAAAAGAACTTGGGACAGCAGTTAAAGTTGGTAATATTATGACCAGTGATATTTTTTATCATGACAACCCAGAAGCGTACCGCACATGGGAAAAAATGGGGATTCTATCTGTTGAAATGGAAGCTGCAGCACTTTATGCCAATGCAGTACGTCTCGGGAAAAATGCCCTTGCGATTCTAACCGTTTCAGACATGATTTTCACTGGTGAAGCAACGACTTCTGAAGAAAGACAAACAACTTTTACAGCCATGTTGAAAGTGGGTTTAGAAACAGCAGCTAAACTAGGATAAGTCAGCATGGATCCATTAAAAAATGTGTACACAAGGAGGTCTTGAAATGAGAACATTAGATGTGTCAACGTTGGTTGAAGACATTGCTCAGATGTGCATTGAGATGAATTACTACGTAGACGATCAACTATTAGGGGCCCTAAAAAAAGCAGCGCGAGATGAAACTTCAGCGCTTGGTCGAAATATTTTAGGACAAATCATTGAAAATGATGAAATTGCAGCGAGAAAGCATGTTCCCATGTGTCAAGACACAGGTATTGTGGTTGTTTATGCAGCATTGGGAGAAGACTTACAAGTACGAGGGAACTTGGATGAAGCGATCAATGAAGGCATTCGCCAAGGTTATCAACAGGGATATTTGCGAAAATCAGTGGTTCGTCATCCATTAGATCGGGTGAATACAAAAGACAACACACCTGCAGTGATTCATTATCAACGGGTTCTGGGAGATCAACTTAAGCTAACCATTGCGGCTAAAGGTGCAGGCAGTGAAAATCAAAGTCAATTGCGTATGTTGAAACCTTCTGAAGGATACGAAGGTGTGAAGCAAATGGTGTTAGATACAATCCGTTCTGCTGGAGGAAATCCATGCCCCCCCATTATTGTGGGTGTCGGAATTGGTGGTAGCTTCGAAAAATGTGCTTTGATTTCGAAAGAAGCGTTGATGCGTCCACTTGATGACGTTTCCGAAGATGAGATTTCAGCACAGCTAGAGCGAGAATTACTAAAAGAAATTAATGAGCTGAATGTCGGACCAATGGGCTTTGGTGGCAAAACGACAGCTTTGGCAGTCAAAGTTAACACCTACCCCTGTCATATTGCCTCTTTACCTGTTGCAGTCAACATCCAATGTCATGCATCACGCCACATGACGAAAATCTTTTAAAACGGAGGAGATCCTACCATGAAATTAAACCTACCTTTAACAAAAGAAAAGGTACGACAGTTAAAAGCAGGTGAACTGGTTCATTTAACAGGTACGATCTATACGGCACGAGATGCAGCACATAAACGACTGGTTGAATGGATTGAAGCCGAAAAAAAGCTACCTTTTGAACTTAAAGATAGCGTCATTTACTATGTCGGACCTTCACCGGCAAAACCTGGTGACATTATTGGTTCAGCCGGACCAACAACCAGCTCTCGAATGGATAAATATTCGCCACTGTTACTTGATTTAGGTTCAACAGGTATGATCGGAAAAGGAGGTCGATCCGAGACAGTTATTCGTAGTATGAAGCGCAATCATGCTGTTTATTTTGCCGCAGTAGGGGGAGCGGCAGCGCTACTTGCTCAACAGATTAAAAGCTGCGAAGTCATCGGATTTGAAGATTTAGGAACTGAAGCCATTCATCGCCTAGAAGTCGAAGATTTTCCTGTTATTGTTGCCATTGATCACCAAGGAACAAGCCTCTTCACAACCTGATTGAGCAAGATAAAAATTGGAAATCGTTATTTTCTCTTTCCTCCCCATTTCCTCATGTGATCCACTGTTGTTGCAATTAAATAATCAACTTCTCGAATTCGAAAAATCAGTAACAGTATCCCGTAAATACCAAGCCCTACCAAGGCTGAAACAACCAAAGCCATGATAGAATTAAAAGCTAAAAGGTATTGATAAACTGAATAAGCACCAAAAGCCATTGTAATAGAAGCACCCGCTATTTTATTAAGAGAGATCAACGTGCGCCTCAATTGTAGACTTCCGACTTTTCGTCGTAGCATCAACAGCAAAAGTGTCAGCCCTCCCACTGATGAGAGACTTGTTGCCACTGCTAAACCGGTGATGCCGACAAAAGATGTCAGTAGCACATTTAAAACAAAATGCGTGACGACTGTTAAGACGGCAACCATCACGGGTGTCTTGAAATCGCCAATTGCAAAAAACATACGTGAGATAAGCAGAGACAAGCCATTTCCTAACAAGGAGAAGCTATAGAAAAACAACAAGTTTGACATAACATCTACTGCTTCGGCATCGAAAGCACCATATTGAAAGAGGAGCATACTAACAGGATGTGCAAACATGGTAACGGCGGCAATAACAGGAATCATAAACAGACTCATTCCAACGATCGACCCCGATAACGCATGTTTCATCTCAGTTAATTGAAGTGGCTTGGCTAATTTTGCCATTTTAGGGAAGGTAATCACCAAGAGCGCCGTGATGAAAATACCTGAAACAACTGTTGAAGTGCTCGTGGCATAAGCGAGAGTAGAGACGGCATCAGACCCAAAACGAGAAGCGATGTGTTGATCCATCTTCATTGCGATTTGTTCGACTGTATAGGTGAGGAGGATGGGTAAAGTCAATAATTCTAAATGGTTAATGGTTTCATTTTTTGTTTTAAAAGGAGTAGGGAGGTTTGAACGTTGTTTTTTCATCAAGGATGAGACCAACGTTAAAATAATAAGCACAATCATGACAACATTCATTTTTTAAAAAGCACCTTTCTTAATTCAAGCTATTATATCAGACTTAAGCATTTTTTGCAAAGTATCAGATGATGCTACATATTGCATCATTTACGCTCTGGATCCTTTTTTATCCATTTTCATGAAATAACAGGAAAATGGAATAAAATTTTGACTCGTTAGACTGGACAAACTGATCAGAATTCGCTATACTTGATGAGTAGTCGTTTCAGAAAGCGAATTCTTTAAAATAAACAAATGTCAAAGGAGCGTTGAGCCATGTACAAGTTAAAGAAAAGTCTGTTTCAAAAAAGTTTATCAGTTTTGTTGGCAGTTGTGCTAATCTTTAGTGCAATGCCGTTTACGGTTTTTGCTGAAACCACGGATTTGGTTTCATTTGATGAGTCAGCAGCAAGTGTTGAGGTCGATGAAGGCGCAGTTAACCCGAGCTTACATCCAAGTCAGATCACATTAGCACCTCGTCGTGTTCGTGGCTTTGAGATAGATGGTTTTGGTGTGGAAAGAGATGAACTTTCATGGTATTTATCAGGAGATGTTTCAAGCAACACGACAATAGAGAATGGTTTCTTGAGGGTTGCAGCAGATCAGCCACAAGGCATCATGACAGTGAAGGCTTATGTGACCCATGCACCTCTGATTTATGCCATCGCTGAAGTGGTCATTGGAGGTCCTGAAACGTCTTTAATTTACAACCTTCCAGCAGGACTTCATTTTGATCAGTACCCAAGTTTAAGAGAAGTCTATGAAGATTACTTTATGATGGGTGTTGCAGGAGATGCACATCTTATCGCAGGACAGACGGGTATAGCGGATCTGAGAGGTCAACTGATTGGACATCATTATAATTCGTGGTCATTTGAAAATTCCATGAAACCACAGCCTTTACGCGGGAACAATGCAGCGAACAGGTTGCAACCGAGTAACCAGTGGCCCGGCATTGCTGGTCCAACTAACACGATCAATGCTGCAAGGGCGCGATATGATGGCATGACATTTGCAGGTCATACGACCGCTTGGCATTCTCAATCCCCTGATTGGATGTGGGATCGACATCCTGATGGTCATACAGATCGTGATGTTGCGTTGGAAAATTTACAATTTCATGTGCATGAAACATTTAGACAATTCGGAGATCAGTTATCTTCCATGGATGTTGTTAATGAGGCGTTAGGCTCTGTTAATCCAACAAATCCTTCTGATTGGCGAGATGCTTTAACCCGTGGTGAAGGTTGGTCTCCTACTTTGGGCTCTGATTGGGTGATGTATGCGTTTGTTTTTGCAGCTGAAATCGTTGATGAACTAGGGTTGGATGTAACCCTTTATTACAACGACTTTTTGTTACATACAACCAATAAAGGGATTGCAGCATACACCATGGTTCGAGATATTAACCAAATGCACGCAGATGGCGATATCATTCATCCGATCACAGGAGAAGTGTTCCAACGTCCTAATGGTGGCTTGTTAATTGAAGGTGTTGGGATGCAAGATCGGCAAAGTGGCGTTCTTGATATTGATGGATTCTCTCGTGCAATCAACATGTTTGCTGATTTAGGCGTTGTGATCAGCATCACTGAAATGGATCTTTCATGGCGAATTTCTTCTCCTGACGGGTTGTTAACCGAAGAGGAGCAAATTGCACAAGGACAGCAGATGGCACGATTCTTTGAAATGATTAGAAGATATGCCACAGGTCCAGCGACGGCAGGATCACCTTATCCACGTGTGGTTGAACGGATTACTTTTTGGGGAATTGATGACACCCATTCTTGGTCTCCAGGCGAGCCCATGCTATTTGGACGCCCAACTGAGGATACCATCCCTGGGAAAGAAGCGCTAAGGGCGGTCCTAGATCCTTTTCAATTTTTAGAAGATCACCCTTGGACACCTGAAGAAATACCGCCTGTTCCTGGTGTGCATGTCTTTAATCTTCAAGACGATGGGTTTTCTGGTGTTAACATTATTTTAGGTCAGGATGAAGCGGTTTGGCCGTTCTCTACTGCAGGTGCTGATGGCGTTGTTGCGTTTAATCCTCAACCTGGTGCAACGTATCACATGCTTGTTTACTATCAATCTTTTGAAACCTTTGGATTAGAAGCGCACTGGTTGAGAGACAACAGCTCAAATAATTTCACCGAGGCAAGCATCATTTCGGCTGAGGAGATGGGACAAATGACAAGAGGGAATCAGCCAACAGGTCCTTCGGATAATGTCATCCCAACTCAATTTTTCAACCCTGGTGTAGGTGGGTCTTTCGCTTGGCTTGAAACAACCTTCACCATGCCAGAAGATGCCGAGCCCGATGGCTTATTAGGAAACATTGCTTTAAGAGGGATTCATCAAGGTGATGGCGTTTTAGTTCATGCAATTGTCATTCACAGATTAGATGATGAAGGAAATCAAGTTGAGCTTCTCGTTAATTATCCGTATCAACTACCGCTAGTAAGGCCTGAAATTCCAGGTATTCTCGTGCCTGAGCCTAATGAGGCTCAGAGTAACGGAAGAGCAGATATCATTATCGGATCTGGTCGTGATGTGTGGCCATTTGCGGATGCTCATGAATCAGGGCTTGCTTTTGAACCAGAACCAGGGGTTACGTATCGTCTCATGTTTAATGTGAGAACGACTGGTGCAAACGGTTGGCGTGTTCGTTGGATACCAGGAACTGGCGGCGAAGACTATACGACAGCAGATGGTGCCATTGTCAACAACTATCCTGTACGTGTTTCCACTTTTGGATTAGGCGTGCCGACACCTGAAGCCATTCCTGAGATGCCGGTTGCCAGTGTCATTCCGTCTCATCAAAATCAAGGCGTTAGTGCCGCCGGTGTTTACACCCTTATTCAAGACATTACGTTGAATCCAGATGAAATTTATCAAGGGTTGATCGGAAACATTGCTTTAAGAGGAACAGGTGGTTCTGGCAGCTTTGTTGTTAACTGGATTTCCATTCAAGCATTAGAAGCGGGACCAGGAAGCGAAGCAGCCCAAACCTTGAATTTCTGGCCATTTGGCGTTGATGCTTTTGATGATTTCCAAGATGATGTCATCGACTTTATGCAACAAGTTGATGGTTTTGCACCGGATCATTTTACACCGAATGCTTTAAATGTTGCTAACAATTATTTGACAGCTATTACACGATTAGGAGAAAATTCAGACCTAGATGTTGACAACCCACCTCAAGTGGGAGACACGTTACTAGCAGGGCGAATTTCTGGCGGTATCGGAGCGACGGGTCCAGAAGGCGCTTTGCGTAATGGTAGGACTCACGGCTTCCTTGTAGGAAATACAACATATGAATGGTTGGTTAACGACGTGGTCGTTCAAACGAGTCCGAGCCATGAATTTACGATCCTTTCAGAACATGTTGGTTATGAGGTAAACGTTCGATTAAGTTCTGATTGGGAAATAGGCGCATTGATGAGTGAAGCAACACCAGCTGTTGTAGCAGATGATGTCATTGATCCGGAACTCATTGCAGCGCGTGCAACTTTATTAGCACTTATTACTGAAGCAGAAGCTTTGAATCAAGCAGATTTTACAGCAGAAACATGGGCAGCGTTACAAGTAGCTTTAGAAAGTGCTAGAGCTGCCTTGCAAAGTGATGATGTTAATGAAATCACTGAAAAAACGACTGCTTTACACCGAGCTTTAAATACTTTAGAACTGGCGCCACCAATAGAGCCAACGCAACCACCAGTTCCATCACCGATTCCACCACTACCAGGGATTCCAGGTTTACCACCTCTTCCTGTTTTCCCCGGTTTACCAGGTATGCCAGGTATGCCAGGTATACCAGAATTACCGGGCATACCACCAGTCCCATCACTACCGACTGTTCCGAGCATACCAACGTTTACACTTCCAGACTTTCGTTTTTTAAGATGACGATCGTTGCGATAAAATAAATCAAATGCCCATTGCCAAAAGGCAGTGGGCATTTGATTTTAGCGATTAAGCTTGTCTTTGCAAAAGTTGCATTGTTAGGCAAGTCGATACTGCCTAATTCCAAATCCGTATTTTGTTTAAAGCTTGTAAGAGGTAGTTGGCAGCGACACCTGTTGCAGCGCCTGATAAAATACCAACAAAAGTTAGAAGTGGTAGATAAAGTAACACATACCAAGATCCAGCAATGTAGCTGGCCATGATAAGTTGACCAAAGTTATGAAATGTTGCCCCAACGATACTAATACCAATGAGACTCACGCGCTTTGGCCCTAATTGATAAGCACTGTACATACCGATAAAGCTAACGGTTGAGCCGGCAAAGCTAAAAAGCAGTGTTGAGAGTGTTCCGCCGAGAAAGCTTGCTAATAACAGTCGTGTCATGATAATCGAAATCGTATCTTTGACGGGCAATTTGAATAAAGCGATACACGTTATCATATTGGCTAGTCCCAACTTTGCCCCGGGTGCAATGGTAAAAGGGGTCGGGATGGCTTGCTCAATTAAACTGAGCACGACTGCCTGTGCAGCAAGAAGTGCGATGAAAACCAACTGCCTATTTTTACTGTATGCCATCTTAAAAACTCCTGAATGCTGTATTTTTAATAAAATCTGCTTGTCGGGATTCCCACACTCGACTCCGCTTTTAATTATATCTAGCTACGTCTCGCAACTTCCTTGATAATCTTTTGCCTGTACTGTTGTCACTTCGTGCCAAAAGTCGGCTTCAAGATTTCA
>WRKJ01000096.1 GCA_009778135.1 Defluviitaleaceae bacterium | reverse complement strand
ATCACGAGGGAGAAGTTTACGTTGTAAATGTTGACAACCCGACTGGAACGCCCGGAAGTTCCCCAGATTATACACAATTCTCCATGATGGGAGCAACTGGCGCAACGGGTGCAACAGGTGCGTTTGATACGGGCACCGCCTTGTTTACTGTTAGTGGCGGTCCAACTGGCGCACTCGTACCAGTTAGCGTTGGAGATGAATTGGTTTTCACGACCAACACACCAGAAGTTCTCACGCTATCAACGGCAACAGGGTCTGCTGTTATCAATATAGACGGGATTGATTCTAGTGCCATTATTCCTTACGCTTCCGCAGGAATTGTCGTATTAAATATTCTAGCAGGTGGTCTTGCTGGCACCTCTGCTTATATTGGATTTGGTTACTCAGGTGTTTCACTTACTACATTTGGTATCCCTATCGACTTTTCAAAGGCGACAGGGGCATCCAACTTCGCTTTTACGATGCCACGTTCAGGCACACTTACAGACCTTTCAGCAAACTTTACCACGACAGTAGGCGTTTCCCTCGGAGTTGGAGAAACCCATGTTCAAGCACAAGTTTATGTCGCACCTGCTGGCAGCAATGTCTTTATCCCTGATCCATCCTCATTACTAACACTTAGTCCTGGTGTTGTAACTGTGACGGCAGGGCAATTATTATCTGGTAGTAAGAGTGGCCTTGGCATTTCAGTCAATCAAGGTGATCAAGTACTACTTGTATTTGGTGCTACTAGCAATGGCGGGGTGTCCGTCCCTGTAGGTTTGATTGAAGGTTATGCAAATGCGGGTCTTTCAATCTCATCATAAATCATCATCATTAAAAAAGTAAAAACATATATTATAACAGTGAACCAGACCACTTGACTCCGGTGAATCTCATATAAAGTGAAACTTTTAACCGAAAGAAAAAAGGATCTACCCATGATAACTTCAAAGGGTTAGCGCTCAAACTGGACACTGAAAAGAAAAGAAGCTGCCTTGATTTCAAGGCAGCTGATTTTAAAGGGGTTGAATTTATGATAACCATCAGTCTTTGTATGATCGTCAAAAATGAAGAAGACGTGATTGCAAGATGCTTAGAATCCGTCAAAGACATCGTTGATGAAATCATCATCGTTGACACAGGTTCTACAGATAAAACCAAAGAAATTGCCAAAACATTCACCGATAAAGTTTATGATTTTGAATGGGTGAATCACTTTGGAAAAGCAAGAAATTTCTCATTTAGCAAAGCCACCAAAGATTATCAAATGTGGCTAGATGCCGATGATATCATCACTGAAGAAGAATGTGAAAAAATATTAGCACTTAAAAAGACCCTCGATCCAAATACAGATGTGGTCTCATTTAAATACCACACCCATTTTGATGCGGCAGGAAATCCAACACTTACCGCTACAAGAGAGCGACTTTTTAAAAGAGCGAAAAACTTTAAATGGAACGATGCCATCCATGAATACATCTTAATGTCAGGTCAGATCGTCCATTCAGACATTGCGATCTCTCACAAAAAAATCGGCTCCTCAGGCGATCGAAATTTAAAAATATACACCAGTATGGTCGAATCAGGAAAAGCATTTTCGCCGAGGGAAACCTACTACTACGCCAGAGAACTCATGGATCACGGTCAAAGTGAAGCAGCGATCCAACAGTTCACCACATTTTTAGAAGGTGGACTCGGATGGTTTGAAGACAACATTGCCACCTGCTTTAATTTATGTCGTTGCCACAAACAGTTGGGACAAAGAGATCAAATACTGCCCATTTTGTTCAAAAGCTTTGAATACGACACACCAAGAGCAGAAATATGCTGTGAAATTGGCTATTATTACAAAGAATTAAAAGATTATCACAAAGCCATTTTTTGGTTTGAACTGGCTTTAAAACTGGTTAAAAACTCAAAAGGATTTATCCTCAATGATTATTGGGACTACATTCCTGCCATCGAACTTTGCGCATGCTATGCACAAGTGGGCGACTTCCAAAAATCATTCCATTATCATCAATTATCTGCCCGTTATAAACCAAGTTCGAGCGCAGTGGCTTACAATGCAGCTTACTTTAAAAAGAAAGGCTTCATTCAAGCAGAAAGCCTTGCGACAGAGGAGGAATCCTAAATTGAAAGGGATTATTCTTGCAGGCGGTAGTGGGACGCGGCTTTACCCATTAACAACTGTCGTCTCAAAGCAATTACTACCTGTTTATGATAAACCGATGATTTATTATCCCCTCGCCACCTTAATGCTTGCCGGCATCAAAGACATCCTCATTATTTCGACACCTGATGATACACCAAGGTTCGAACAAATTTTAGGTGATGGATCAAAATTCGGCATTCAGCTTTCTTACAAAGTACAACCCACACCAGGTGGGTTAGCCCAAGCCTTTCTCATTGGTGAATCTTTTATCGGAACTGATCCAGTTGCGCTCATTTTAGGGGATAATATTTTCTATGGTCATGGCCTCACTTCAAAATTACGCCAGGCTGCAACCCGCTCATCAGGGGCTACCGTGTTTGGTTACGATGTCACCGACCCAGAACGATTTGGTGTCGTCGAATTTGATGCCCAACAAAAAGCCATCTCCATTGAAGAAAAACCTGCCCATCCTAAATCCAACTTCGCCGTCACAGGTTTATATTTTTACGACAATCGCGTGATCAACATCGCTAAAAGCATTCAACCTTCTCAACGCGGTGAGCTAGAAATTACAGATGTCAATAAGGCGTATTTAGAACGTGGCGACTTGCACGTCGAATTACTGGGACGCGGCTTTGCATGGCTAGATACTGGGACGCACGAATCCTTATTAGCAGCGTCACAATTTATCGAAACTGTTGAGAAACGTCAAACGTTAAAAATTGCCTGTCTCGAAGAAATTGCCTTTATGATGGGCTATATTTCCAAAGCACAGCTCATTGAATTGGCACAGCCGTTAAAGAAAAATCAATACGGGAAGTATTTGCTAAATGTCGCCAATCGTCAAAATGGAGGAAAAAAGTCATGAAAGTCGTACCAACAAGCCTGAAAGACGTTTTGCTACTAGAACCGCAGCTATTCGAAGATAAACGGGGCTATTTTATGGAAAGTTATAATAAAAAAACAGCTGCTGATGTCGGGTTAAACATGGATTTTATTCAAGATAATCAATCGCTTTCTACATTGGCAGGTACCATCAGAGGGCTTCACTTTCAGCTCAATCCAAAAGCGCAAACCAAATGGGTCCGCTGTTTATCAGGAAGTATTTATGATGTGGTCGTCGATCTTCGGGTCGGTTCGCCCACCTATAAAAAATGGACAGGTGTCTTATTAAGCGAATATAATCATCGCCAACTCGTTGTCCCAAAAGGGTTTGCTCATGGCTTTTGCACCCTTGTTCCAAATACCGTCGTTTCGTATAAAGTCGATGCTTATTACGATCCTGAATGTGACAGTGGGATTCTTTGGAACGACCCTGAATTAAAGATCGACTGGCCAACAACGCATCCCATTCTCTCTCAAAAAGATACACAGCAGCCCACATTATCCGAAGCAAAACTTAATTTTATTTACAAGGAGGAAACAGACGATGAGTAAAAAAATATTAATAACCGGCGGCGCTGGGTTCATCGGTGGGAATTTCATTCAATACATGATGGATCAATATCCCGACTATCAAATGGTCAACTTAGATGCCTTAACTTACGCGGGTCATTTAGAAACATGCCGGCCTCTTCAACGCAATCACAACTACAAATTTGTAAAAGGGGATATTACTGATCGACAGTTGATGAATGAGTTGTTCGAAAAAGAGCAATTTGATTGGGTCGTTAATTTTGCTGCCGAATCACATGTGGACCGTTCTGTCATTGATCCTGAAATCTTTATTAAAGCCAATGTACTGGGCACACAAGTTTTAATGGATGCTGCGCGCAAGTTTGGTGTTAAACGGTACCATCAAGTGTCCACTGATGAAGTATATGGCGAGTTACCACTTGATCGCCCTGACTTACTTTTCAGTGAAACGTGTCCACTTGATGCATCTAGCCCTTACTCAGCTTCAAAAGCAGCAGCAGACTTACTTGCGCTGGCTTATTACCGAACATTTGATTTGCCTGTCACCATCTCACGCTGCTCTAACAACTACGGTCCTTATCATTTCCCTGAAAAATTAATTCCGTTAATGATTGTCAAAGCTTTACATGATCTGCCTTTACCCCTTTATGGCAATGGGAAAAATGTGCGAGATTGGTTACATGTTTTTGATCACTGTACAGCCATCGATTTGATTTTACATGAAGGAAAAGTCGGCGACGTTTATAACATCGGTGGTCGCAATGAGCGCACCAATTTAGAAGTCGTGACGACCCTTTTAACCCTGTTGGATAAGCCAAAAACATTGATTACCTATGTGACAGATCGCCCCGGACATGATTTGCGTTATGCCATTGACGCGACCAAATTAGAAAATGAATTGGGTTGGAAACCACGCTACCACTTTGAATCCGGTATGGAACAAACCGTTAAGTGGTATTTAGACAATCGCGAATGGTGGGAAAATGTGTTGAAAATGGGAAGGAATATCACATGAAACACGTTTTAGTAACGGGTTCGACGGGGCAATTGGGTCATGATGTCATCAAAGCGTTAAAAGAAAAGCATTATCAACCCATTGCACCAAGTCGTCACCAAATGGACTTGACCAACAACGATGCAATCAGAACGTTTTTAATGCGATCAAAACCAGATGCAATTATTCACTGTGGTGCTTATACTGCCGTTGATCAAGCAGAAATTGAACACGACATCTGCTACCAAATCAATGCCACGGCGACAAAAATACTGGCCACTTATGCAAAAGCGCAACAGATTCCTTTTGTTTACATCAGCACAGATTATGTGTTTGATGGGACGAAGGAAGGCGCCTACGTTGAAACAGACGTGCCCAATCCCATCAACATCTACGGTGCGACCAAATTAAAAGGGGAACAGCATGTCAGCCAATTACTCACCCAATACTTTATCGTTCGCATTTCTTGGGTCTTTGGTCTAAATGGTCATAACTTCATTAAATCGATGCTACGCCTGAGTGAAACCCATGATGAACTCAGTATCGTTGCTGATCAAGTGGGTGCGCCAACAGCAACTGCTGATTTAGCCCCTTTACTCGTCAACATGCTTGAATCAGACAAGTATGGCCTTTATCATGTGACCAATGAAGGCTTTTGCAGCTGGTTCGATTTTGCCAAAGAAATTTTTGATCAGTTTGACATTGAGATCAAGCTAAACCCCATTTCATCAGCTGATTTCCCAACACGAGCAAAACGACCGATGAACAGTCAAATGAATCAAGATCACTTAATCAAAGCAGGCTTTATCCCGCTGCCACCTTGGCAAGAAGCTTTGAAAAATTGGAGGATTGCCTATGAAAAACTGGCAAAAACATGACCCAACCTTTGAATTGGATCAAGCAGGCATTCAACACTTATATGAAGGGAGACTTTAAATGCCTAAAACATCCATTATCATTTTAACGTATAACAATTTGGCTTACAACAAAGGCGTCCTGAAAACCATTCGAACCTATACCAAGCCTGAAACTTATGAAGTGATTATGGTCGATAACGCCTCAACCGATGGAACGAGAGAATGGTTACAGGAACAAGAACCAACAGGTGTCAAAGTCATTTTTAATGATGAAAATGTCGGCTTTCCTAAAGGTTGTAACATGGGGATTTCTCATGCCGAAGCAGGTAACGACATTTTATTATTAAATAACGACATTGAAGTGACCCACAACTGGCTTGAGAACCTTCAAATCGCCCTTTACAGTGATTCGACCATCGGTGCCGTACAAGGCTTAGACGCCTATCGATTCCATGGTGCAAAAAATGACGACGGCGAAGTCATCCCCTTCCTCCATTTACGAGACACAAGTCCCATTCATCAATTTGCTGTTAAAAACAATACATCTGATCCAAGTCGTTGGAAGTACACCAACTTTTTAACAGGATATTGTCTGTTGATCAAACGCCATGTCTTAGATCAAGTTGGCTTACTTGACGAAACGTTCAGTCCCGGAAATTTTGAAGATGATGATCTTTCCTTTCGGATTCTGGCGGCAGGTTATTACTTGCTTCATTGTTACGACTGTTTCATTCATCACTTCGGGAGTCAATCGTTTCGAAAAGATGAATCAACCTATTGGCAACTCATTGAAACCAATGCGCAAAAATTTATTGCCAAATGGGGCTTTCATGCATGGGACAAAAGTCAACACGATCACCAACTGCTCAGGCTATTAGAAGCTGACCAACAAGCGGACATCCATGTTTTACATATCGACTGTCGCTTAGGTGCCACTTTATTTGAAGTTAAACAGCGTTACCCCAACGCTTACTTATACGGCATCGATCCTGAAGGCACATACACAGCCGTCATTCAAAACCTCATCACAACCCGACCGACACTTTCAGATTTTGACGACCAATTATTCGACTTTATTCTCATTGGTGACACCTTTGAAAAAGCAGAAAACCCACGTGAATTTTTAAGTCAAGTTAAAAAACAATTGAAGCCAACTGGACATGTGATCCTCAACATTCAAAACATCATGCATCATAGCGTGCTTAAAAACTTACTAACTGGACATTGGCAACATCAAAAAATGGCAGTCAATCCAGAAAACCGAACCTTCTTAACCATCAATGACATCAAAATACTTTTTAACGACTGTGGCTACATCAACCCACTCATCTTTCACTGGTATGAACCGACAAATGAAGCAGAAGATGCCTTTATTGAACAACTCTGTGCCCTCATCAAAAAAGAAACGGCCCATTTATACCGGACGTCACTCCATACAGTCCGCTTCCAAAAAGACCCTCACTTTCAAGATGCCAACAAAGTTTGCTTCATTACCTGTGTCAACAACGACGCACATTATGAGAAAGCTTTAAACCACCTCCATCAGCTTGATGTGCCAAAAGGCGTTAACATTGAAAAAATAGCCATCAAAGATGCCAAAAGCATGGCAGAAGGCTATAATCGTGCCATGAAACAAACAGATGCCAAATATAAAGTTTACCTTCACCAAGATGTCTTCATCGTCAATAAACGTTTCATTTTCGACAGCCTAGCGCTTTTTAAGCAACATGAAAAAATGGGGATGTTGGGCGTTTGTGGCGCAAAAAAAATGCCTGACCAGGGCATTTGGTGGGAAGCCGACGACTGCTATGGACAAGTGATGGACAGTCATTCAGGTGTCATGAAATTACTTCAATTTCAAACGGTTGAAGCTGACTTTGAATCAGTTGAAGCGTTAGATGGGTTAATTTTAATGACACAGCATGATGTCAACTGGCGTGAAGATTTGTTTGATGACTTTCATTTTTATGATGTTTCACACTGCATGGAATTGATCCGTGCTGGCTACTTCGTCGCAGTCCCTCAACAAAAAGAACCGTGGGTGTTTCACGACTGTGGCGTAAAACTGCATTGGCGAAACGTCTATGAAAGGTATCGAAACATCTTTTTAACAGAATACCTTCAAAAAGAACACGTGGCAGAAGTGCCTCAACCATCGCTATCACCGCCTAAAATCAGTGCCGTCATCCCCACTTATCAAGGTGCAGCACATATTAAACGGATGATTGACTCTGTCTTCAACCAAACACTGCAAGACTTCGAATTAGTCGTCGTCATTGATGGGTCGACAGATGAGACCCAAACCATTTTAGAAGCCTATTGTGACCAACACCCAAACATGCGTTTTGTCTACCAAGAAAATCAAGGCATCCTGCGTGCGAAAGGTCGTGGCTTAAAAGAAATCACAGGAGACTATGTCATTTTACTCGACCATGATGACCAGTTAGACCCGACAACCTTTGAAAAACTCTATCACAAAGCCATTGCAGAGGATGCCGACTTGGTCTATTATGGATTTGTTGGCGTTTATCAAGGTCGACGCATCGAATACCCTGCCATCATTGATCCCCACAAATTTAACATCGCGCACTCACCCATGTGGTCAAAACTAATCAGACGCGACTTTCTTTCCCATGTGGATTACGATGACTTACCTGCCATTTCTTATGACGAAGATTACCTCGTTTCGATTTTACTCGCCATTCACAACCCTAAAATCGCAGTCGTTGATGAACAATTGTATTACCACTTGCCAGATCCGACCAGTACGTCGACACAATTAAAAGCCTATTATTTAGATGATGTCATGACGTCTTATCAATTTTTAGTGTCAACATTCAAAAAGTTGAATCTCTATGAAGCCTATCAATCACATCTGTTAGCCTACTTATCAGATGTTAAAAATTTTATGACACCTCGGATATCAGCAGCAAATGTTAAAAAAATCAATGCTTTTTATGAGCAAATGAAAGCCGATGATCCAACCGTCGATCCCACAAAAAAAGAAAGAAAAAAGAAGTTCATGTTATATTTAACAGGATTAACCGATGGTTACTTTACCATTGACGCCGGCATTATCCCTTTTGTCATGGAAAAACACCATGGTTATGACGCAGAAATTGTGGCTGAAGCCGGTGAAGATCGCTATCCCGCTAATGCAAAGTATACCGAAAACATGAAAGTGACCATCGTGGCAGATAAAGAAGCGTTGCACCAACACTTGAGCGAAGCAGACGTTTTGTTTGTCTTTGGGATGTATGAGCATAACCTACCTATTATTGAAAATTATCGACAAAAAAACCCGTTGGGAAAAGTGTATTGCAAATTAGACATGAACGAAATTTGGCTCATGCGGCTGGCACAACATCAATGGTGGTGGACGAAACATTTTTTGAATCAATGCGATTTAATAACGGTCGAATGCAAACGACTCCAAAATCTCATTAAGTGCTATTGGCAAACGAAGGTTCAGTATATCCCGAATGGTTATTACAACTTTTGGGAACATGAAACGGTGCCTGATGCGTCAAAAAGCAATGTGATTTTGACTGTGGGAAGACCAGGTGACTTTGTTAAAAACACAGATTTGGTTTTAAATGCCTTTGTCAACATTCATGACCAGCTGCCAGATTGGAAATTAGTCATGGTCGGTCAATACGAACCTGAATTCGAAAAGTTGGTTCAACAACGGATTCAAAAATTGCCAGCTTTGAAAGAAAAGATCAGCTTAACCGGACGGTTGAATAAAGAAGACGTACGCGCCCAATTCAAAGCTGCCAAAGTTTTTTGCCACACCTCAAGATGGGAAGCTTGTTCAAATGTGTTAGCAGAATCATTAGGCAGTGGTTGTTACCCCATTTTCACCGACTTTAATGGCGCTGCTGGCCTCATTAAATACGGTGAATACGGCACGGTCATTCCAGTTGAAGATCAACTTGCTTTGGAAGAAAGCTTATTGAACATTTGTCAGGATGAACAACGCCTAGCAAACACTGCCGCTAACGTTCAAGAACATGCCAAAACAACCATTAACTGGATCACCTTATGTGCACAAATTGATCAATGGTTGTTTGAAGAAAAATAAAAATCGCACACGAGTAGCAATGTGCGATTTTTTATCTGATAGGGTACAACCTTTGATGAATTAAAGAAAACATTTTCTTCGATTGATATGGTCTCATTTATTGACATTGCGACCAGTTAATGATGTGTTCACACTTTCTTGTTAGACTCTTTTGTGGTATACTTGATGAAAATAGCCTTAGGGTTGTTTCTGATAACCCTTTGGATGTCCTAACTTAGGAAGGTTGAAACTTGAATTTAAGGTTGTGAGTGTTATGAAAAAAATGACAGGTTCTGAAATTAGAAAAATGTTTTTAGACTTCTTTGAATCGAAAGGACATATGATTGAGCCTGGTGCATCGTTGATTCCACATGAAGATCCAACTTTGCTATGGATTAATAGTGGGGTTGCAGCCATTAAGAAGTATTTTGATGGTCGTGTTGTGCCAAAGAATCCTAGAATTGTTAATGCTCAAAAGTCGATTCGGACCAATGACATCGAAAATGTCGGACATACGGCACGTCATCATACGTTTTTTGAAATGCTCGGTAATTTTTCAATTGGTGATTATTTCCGTGAAGAGGCCATCCCTTTTGCTTGGGAATTACTCGCGTCACCAGAATGGTTTGCCTTTGACAAAAACCTTTTATATGTCACAGTTTATCCAACAGATGAAGCGACTTATCAAATATGGTTGAAATTAGGTGTTGATCCGTCACACATCATCAAATTAGAAGAGAATTTTTGGGAAATCGGTGCTGGTCCATGTGGACCTTGTACAGAAATCTTTTTCGACCGTGGCAGCTCATATGATCCAGAAAATACGGGGATCAACCTGTTGGTAGAGGACATTGAAAACGATCGTTATATTGAAATTTGGAACGTGGTCTTCTCGCAATTTAATTCAGACCCTGATCTTGAGCGTCATGCGTATCAACCACTGCCGAACCAAAACATTGATACGGGCATGGGCCTTGAACGCATGGCTTGCGTCATGCAAGATGTTGAAACCAATTTTGAAACAGATTTGTTTATGCCCATCATTGAAAAAATAGCCCACTTATCAGGAAGTGCTTATGAAGGCGTGACAAAAGTATCCTTTAAAATCATTGCAGATCATGTTCGGACAGTGACGTTTGCCGTTGCTGATGGTGCGCTTTTATCAAATGAAGGTCGTGGCTATGTCCTTCGACGCCTCCTACGTCGTGCTGTTCGTCATGGGAAAGGCTTAGGCACAACAGGTGCTTTCTTATATGAATTGGTGCCAGTCGTTGCCAACATCATGAAAGACTATTATCCAACCGTTTTGGAGAAAGTGACCTTTATTCAAGGGATCATTAAAGACGAAGAAGATCGTTTTTTAAAAACACTTGCAGAAGGTGAGAAAAAGTTCAACACGATGGTTGGGGCAAGTGCTGAGCAAATCAGTGGGACAGATGCTTTTATGTTATACGACACCTATGGCTTTCCATTTGAATTGACAGTGGAACTTGCTGAAGAACGTGGCTTAACTGTTGATCGCGATGGATTTGAAGCTTGCATGGAAAAACAAAAAGAACGTGCAAGACATGCCCGGGGAGAAATGGAAGGCATGGCTGTGCAAAATGAAGCATTGCTTAACTTTAAAGAACAATCCGCTTTCATGGATCAATCAGTCCTTAGAGGTCGGATCATGTTACTGTTAAAAGAGGGTCAGGTGGTTGATACACTTCAAGGTGAAGGGCAACTGGTCCTTGATCAAACCCCTTTTTATGCCACAAGTGGCGGTCAAGTCGCTGATATTGGCAAGATGGAAACGTCAAAAGATGAGCACATTGAAGTGAAGGATGTCACTAAAGCACCTCATGGTCAATTTTTACATACCGTCCATACATCTGCTACCTTAACATGCGATCAAGACTTATTATGTTGTATTGACGCCCTGAGGAGACGCTATATCGAACGTAACCATACGGCGACGCACTTGTTACATCAAGCGCTAAAAGATGTCTTAGGAACGCATGCCAACCAAGCAGGCTCCCTTGTTAATTCGGACTATTTGCGTTTCGATTTTAGTCACAGCAAAGCGATGACGCCTGATGAAATTAAACAGGTTGAAGCAATCGTAAATCGCTTCATATTTAGGGGAGTCCCCGTTCAGATTCAGCACATGACCTTGGCGGAAGCAAAAGCAGACGGTGCGATGGCATTATTTGGTGAAAAATATGATGCAGATGATGTACGTGTTGTCACGATTAAGGATGTTTTTGATCCCGATGAGCGGGAACATTTTAGCATTGAACTTTGTGGTGGGACACATGTCAAGCACACATCAGCAATTGGTTTATTCAAAATCATCAGTGAATCAGGAATCGGTGCAGGTATCCGCCGGATTGAAGCTGTCACCTCTCAAGCAGCAGTGGATTTTCTCAATAACCAGCTCGGCCGTTTAACCGACATTGCGACCGTTTTGAAAACGAAACCTGGGAACTTGGAGACACGGGTTGAAACGCTACTTGCGGATTTATCTGAGCTTCGTCGTGAAAATGAGTCTTTAAAAGCACAAATGGCCAACGCTAAAGTGGCAGACTTAGCGCATCAGATCCAAGTGATTAATGGTTGTCATGTGTTAACAGCACGCATTGATGGTGTGGCCATGAATGAGCTGAAAACAATGATTGACGAGTTGAAGCAACGGTTAGGTGAGGTGATCATCGTCTTAGCCAGTGCAGTGGATGATAAAGTCGTCCTCGCCTGTGGTGTCACGGCTGATTATATCGAACGCGGGTTAAATGCAGGTAAAATCGTGAAAGAAGTTGCCATGATATGCGGTGGAAACGGTGGTGGACGCCCTGGTTTGGCAACTGCTGGTGCATCTGAAGCGAGCAAGATTGAAGCTGGTTTTGCAAAAGTTATTGCGATGATTGAAGAAAACGAAGTAAAGGACTTTAAATTTGAAGAGAAATAGTGTAAAATAGTGTTGATCATAAATTATTTGAACAAGAAGGTGGGTGTACAGCATGCTAGAAAACAGAACGATGATGCTTGATCAGCTGAAAAATCAGTTAGATCAAAGCGCTTATGTGGAACGAATCTTATTAGAAGTACTCACATCACTTGAAGCAAAAGGTTATAACCCCGTTAATCAAGTTGTGGGCTATTTGATTTCAGGAGATCCTGCTTATATCTCAAGTCATGACGGTGCCCGTGGAAAAATTCAACAAATTGAGCGTGATGAAATTATCGAGGTGCTGATGACGCGCTTTATTGAGCATGTGAAATAATGAAAACATTGGGACTTGATTTAGGAGATAAAACCCTTGGTATTGCCATGAGTGATTCACTTGGGATGGTCGCTCATGGCATCGAAACCTTTACTTTCAAGACAGCTCACTACAAGCACGCACTTGAGTATCTTGTCAACTTTCTTAAAAAAGAAGACATTTCTACCATCGTGCTTGGCATGCCAAAGAACATGGATAATACCATCGGTGAACGTGCCCATATTAGCCAACGTTTTGCTAAAAAAGTTGAAATTATGACAGGACGCAACGTTGTGCTTTGGGATGAGCGACTCACGACCACGGAAGCAAATCGTGTGCTCATAGCCGGAGGTGTGCGTCGAGAAAATAGAAAGGATCACCTTGATCAGCTAGCAGCAACACTTATTTTACAGAGCTATTTAGATCGCCAACAGCATGATCGGTCGTTCCTTGTTAAGACGTTTTAAATTTGAAAAAAAGAGGTGTGGATGATGTTAGAAGACGGACAAGAAATGAATATGTTAACAGTGATTGATGAAGAAGGACAGGAAATTGAGTGTGAAATTTTGTTCACGTTTGATTCTCCTGAATACAAAAAGAATTATGTGGTTTATACGCCAATTGGTGATGAGTATGTCGATGAAGAGGGTTATCCAGAACTTCATGTTTCTGCCTATACGACCGATGAAGATGGTGAAGGTGGTGGGCTTGAACCAATCGAAGATGAAGCCGAATGGGAAATGATCGAAGAAGTGGTCGCTGCTTTTATCGAAGAGCAAGAATCAGATGATGAGCCTGTCTCGTAACTGTAAACTTGCAATGAAACGGGCATGGGTGTCCGTTTTTGCAAGGAGAGACTGTATATAACAGGGACTTCACGAGCTTTTAATGTGCCAAGGAAACGTGGTGATTGATCACCATGAGTTGAGCCAATGCTTTTTAAATCGACAGTCCCCACTGAGGAGTTTATTACCATGCTAAAAAGTTTTATTAGATTTGTCATTACTTTAGCGATGATTGCGGGGATTTCTTACGGGGGTTATTTATTCGTGATGCATACCATTGAAACGCACAGCTTTGTTCCACGCGATGAAACGGCTTCTCCAACTGATTATATCAGGTTAGAAATTGTATCAGGGATGAGAGCAGCAGATGTCATTGATATTCTTTACGAGGAAGACTTAATTCGGCATGATATTATTGCCAGTTTGATTGTTCGCTTTCGAGGTTGGGGACGTATTCAAGTCGGCGAATACCAGGTTCATGCAGGGTTGTCACTTGCAGACATGTTTGATATGTTTAGCGATGGAGATGTGGCTAGACCCAATGTCACTTACGTGATTATCCCTGAAGGCTTGTTGATCACCCGAATCGCAGAACTATTTGGAGAAACGTTGGGTATTGATGATGAAGAACTGTTGGAACTGTGGGCAGATGAGGATTTCTTAGTCAAACTCATAGACGAATACTGGTTTTTAACAGATGACATTTTGAATCCAGACTTGCTATTTCCGTTAGAAGGGTATATTATACCGATTAGACATGAAATTCCTGAAGGAGAAACAGATTTAAGCGCCATCACACGTGCGATTTTGAACATGACAGAGCGCATCTTAGGCTATTATCAGATTCGAGGTTATGTTGAGAATCAAGCATTAACCTTTCATGAGCTTTTGTCTTTTGCGGCGATTGTTCAAGGAGAAACAGGCAGAGCGGATCAAATGGCAGATGTGGCTGGCGTCTTTTGGAATCGGTTAGAGGCGGGGATGACATGGCAATCTGATGTGAGTGCGCAATATCTTTTAGATGAACGTGTCGTACATGTCCTTTATGAACATCTGACTGTTGATTCACCATTTAATACGTATCACCATCCGGGGATTCCAATCGGACCGATGAACAATCCTTCGATTCCAGCGATCCTTGCAGTCGTGGAGCCGTCTGAACATGAGTATGTGTTTTTCATCACAAACATGTTTGGTTGTATCGGAGAGCAAGGAGAAAAGTTATTTACTGTGACTTTCGCTGAGCATGAGCATAACATACATCGCTATTTAACACCTGCTTATAACAACAATGGGATCTGCCCATAAAAAGCAAGATTTAAATCATGGCATGCTTTCGACTCAAGTGAAAAAAACACTCGTTCTTCGGGTGTTTTCTAGTTGCTAGAGAGGTTTGGGTAATGAAACAACTTTATGAACATAATCAGTTATTAGAGACTGCATTTAGACGGCTTGAGCATGATGAATTATCTCAAGAAATGCGTCATTTTGCTGATCAGTGTCAAATACCAATTATTGATGACAGTGGTTTGGAGACCATTTTACAATTTTTGAAATTAAAAAAGCCAAAACGAATTTTAGAAATTGGTTCAGCAATCGGCTATTGGTCGACCATGGTTGCCCGCCATACAGGCGCAGAAGTGGTGACGATTGAGCGTGATGACCAAAACTACCAACGCGCATGTTCATACATTGCCAGATCCAGTGCGGCGCAACAAGTCAACATTTATCACGCTGATGCGTTGACAGTTGATGTTGCTTTCTTAAAAGACCAAGTATTTGATGTGATCTTCATTGATGCTGCTAAGTCAGCTTATCAACGCTTTTTCGAAAAGTACGAGCCCTTTCTAGCACATGATGGACTGATGATTTCTGATAACTTACTTTTCCATGGTCACATCTTCACAGATCAACAAGCACTTGGTCGCAACCTACGCGACTTAACACGAAAAATCAAAACTTATTCCGCGTGGCTAGAAGGGCATCCTCATTATGACACCATTTTCTTACCCTTAGGAGATGGACTTGCGTTTAGTTACCGAAGGAAAGGTGGAGGAAATGAAGAAACAACCTGAATTATTAGTTGCACCGCAAAATTTAGCGGAATTAAACGCATTAGCTGAAGCAGGTGCAGATGGCTTTGTGGTCGGCTCAGAGCAGTTTATGATGTGCGGTCGTGGCTCTTTTGACCATGTTGAACTCGTTCAAGCAGTCGAACGGGTGCATCAATTGGGAAAGAAAATTTATTTAGCAGTCGATGCACTGCTGCCGAATCGCTTGCTTGCTGAACTTGAGGTTTACCTCACGTCAATTCGAGATTTACCATTTGATGGGATTAGATATGCCGACTTGGGGGCTTATATGCTGATCAAAGACATGTTGCCACAGGCTTCTTTACACTTTGTTGATCAGATGATGTTAACCAATTATGAAACCATTAATTATTGGTTAGCACGTGGGGTTAGTCGGGTTAAAATGGCGCCAGAGTTAACATTAGATGAAGTGTTGACCATCAAAAAGGAAATTTCAGGGAAAGCTGAAGTTTTAATTCATGGTGCAGTGATGATGTTTACATCTCGTCGAAAGCTTGTTGACAATTATTTGACATTTCAAAAAAGAATGGGTAAAGGCATTCAGCTTTCAGCTGGGGATAACCATTTGTTTGATTCTGAACGACAGTTATATTACCCAATTGTCGAAAATGAACATGGGACACATATTTTCAGTGGTCATGATGTGTGTATGATTGATGAGTTAAAGGACTTATTGGTTGCGGGGATCGATGTTTTATACATTGAAGGTTTTACCTATCAAACTGAGCAGCTCGTAAAAGTGGTCCAATTGTACAAAATGGCCATTGAGCTCGCAAGGGTTGAGCCAAAAAAGTATGAAAAAGTAGGCATGGCTTTGTATGCCGAAGTTGAAAAACAGCAGTCGGAGAACCGACGCTTAGATCGTGGTTTTTATTATAAACCAACGATTTATAAAAATCAAACGAGGTTGTATGGTACTGCCTCAAAATAAGGATGTGTAAAAAATGACGCTTAGAGAAATCAGACAAGAAGCGAAAGTTGCTTTAAATGGGAATTGGGGCATGGCGATTAGTGGATTAGTGTTAAGTGGTTTAATGATGGGTGCAGCGATTTATTTCCCACTTATTGTTTTCACTGCTTTAATCTTTCTTAACCAATCATGGCTATCGGGTGTGTTATTGATCGCTGGGATGCTTGCGATTTGTTTGTTGTTTTTAATGCCGTTAGCAACAGGACTTTACTGGATGTTTCTTAATTTTGTTGATGGTAAAAAGCAAAGTATGGGTGCACTGTTTGATGCTTTTAGAAACAACTATTGGAAAAATGTGGGAACACTTGCGTTACAAAGTTTGTTTTTAGCCTTATGGACCAGCTTATTTGGTTTGATTGATGGCGTTTTTGGGGCATTATTTGGTGAGCTTGTTTATTTCATTGTGAGCGTCATTACAGGGGTTATTTTAATCGTGATCGTCTTTGATTATGTGTTGACAGTTGACTTGTTAAAAGATCATCCAGAATGGAAAGCAATGGAAATCATTAGAGAGAGCAGAAGGTTGATGAAAGGAAAGAAGTGGCAATTCTTTTTATTGGGCTTATCGTTCATTGGTTGGTACATCCCGGGGATCGTCTTGTCTTTAGTCGGCATGTTCAGTCTTGTTTTTAATGTTCTCGCTGAATCAGATGCCATGGTGTTATTCAGTGGTGGACTCATCTTCCTAAGTATGCTTTATTTACTTGGCATTGGTTTGTACGTGATGCCTTATCTTTGGACTGCTTATGCTGTCTTTTATCGAAAGTTGAAGCCATCATCAGATGATGAGATGATTTCAGAAGTAGCTGGGTTTGAATGAGATGAGTCAACAGCTTATTTAACTGATGAGTCGAATGGATAAGTAAGTAGGAGGAACGTTTATGGCACGACCCATTGTTTCAGAAATCGTAGATGGAAAAAGAGTGATTGTGAAAAAGCCAGAATTGTTAGCACCAGCGGGTTCACTAGAAAAATTAAAAATAGCCGTTAGATATGGTGCAGATGCTGTCTTTATCGGGGGTCAAGAGTTTGGGTTACGCTCTAATGCCGATAACTTTTCGTTAGAAGAAATTCGAGAAGGTGTGACGTTTGCACGCAGTTATGGTGCGAAAATTTATGTAACGACGAACATTATTGCACACAATGAAAACATTGAAGGACTGGCGCATTATTTAGGCGCCCTCGGTGAAATCGGCGTTACAGGCATTATTGTTGCAGATCCTTTGATCATCGAAACATGTAAACGAGTGGCGCCTCATGTAGAAGTTCACCTTTCGACACAACAGTCGACACTCAATCATTTAGCCGTTAAATTTTGGCAAAATGAAGGTTTGCATCGGGTCGTGCTTGCACGTGAAACGACGAAAGAAGAAATTCGTGAAATCATGGAAAAGACAGATGTTGAAATTGAGACATTTATCCACGGTGCCATGTGCATTGCTTATTCAGGACGTTGTACACTGTCTAATCATATGACAGCAAGAGACTCAAATCGTGGTGGGTGCTGTCAATCTTGTCGGTGGGAATATGACTTGATTTCAGAACAAAAACAGGTTTATACAGCTGCTGATGTCCAATTTTCCATGAGTCCGAAAGATTTAAATTTGTTGCGTTCAGTTCCAGAGATGATTGAGTTAGGGATTGACAGTTTAAAAGTAGAAGGTCGGATGAAATCCATTCATTATGTTGCGACCGTCGTCAGTGCTTATCGGAAGCTAATCGACCTTTACTGTGCAGATCCCGATCATTTTGTCTTTGATGAATCCTTACTTATCGACCTTGAAAAATGTGCCAACCGTGAAACAGCACCTGCATTCTTTGAAGGGATTCCTGCGAGTGATGAACAGATGTATGATAACCGAGATGAGCATCCAACGCAAGACTTCATTGGCTTAGTGATGGCATATGATCCAATAACAAAAATCGCAACCATTGAACAGCGCAATCACTTTAAGCCAGGTCAAAAAGTTGAATTTTTTGGCCCAACCATTGAAACACGCGAATGCATTGTTAAAGAGATGACAAATGAAAAAGGAGAGCGCCTTGATGCAGCCCGCCATCCGAAACAGCTCATACAGGTTGAAGTTCCTTTCGTTGTCAATCCTTTTGATATGATGAGAAAATGCCAGTGAACACTGGCATTTTTTTTAATGGATGAACATATATTTTGATCATAACAGGTTATTTTTGAGGTGAAGCGAAAATGAAAAAATGGATGACTGTTTTCATTTTAATGACAACATTGCTTATGAAGGTTGGGTCAAATCATGATGTATTTGCCATTGAAGGGATTAGCTCTCATTGTGGGGTTTTGATGGAGCAACTGACAGGACGGGTGATGTTTGAAAAATGTGCGGATGAAAAAATGTATATTGCCAGTATTACGAAGATTTTGACAGCAATTATCGCCATTGAAAATGGTGATTTGGATGAATGGGTTGAAATCCTTGATGAGGATGTTCATCAAGTCGGTTCTGCTTTGTATTTGATTGAAGGGGATCAAATGACATTAGGAGATTTGATTTATGGATTAATGCTACGCTCAGGAAATGATGCCGCATGGGCCATCGCACGCCATATAGGTGGCGGTGATGTGGATACATTTGTTGCCCTCATGAATGAAAAAGCAAAAGAAATTGGCATGGAAAATTCGACGTTTCAAAACCCATCCGGACTTGATGAAACAACCTATAATTTATCAACCGCGAAAGACATGGCATTGGCACAACGCTATGCCATGAATAACCCTATTTTTCGAGATATTTCTTATGAATCCCTACATCGAGCGACTTCGGAGCAAGGTAAAATCTTTACATGGAAAAATAAGCATCGCTTAGTAAATGGTCGCTATGAACATGCCATTTCAGGAAAAACAGGCTTTACCGAGCAAGCGAAGCGAACATTGGTAACCTCAGCCAATAATGGCGATTTAGAACTTGTTGCCGTCACCCTTGTAGGCGGTAATGATTGGAATGATCACATTGCGATGTTTGAATATGGCTTTAACAATTTCAACATGCGTCAAGTGACAGACATCGGTGAATTACAACTCCTTGAACAAGAATTACTCCAACATGCTGGGTTTGATCGCCTCTTCGTCCGTGAAGAAAAAACCGTCTTTTTAAGAAACGATGAACAAGTGAGAAAACACCTTGTTTTATCGACAGACGAGACAGCGCATGCGGTTGGGACATTGGAAATTTTAGTCAATGACCAACTTATTGAGACCCTTCCCGTTTATGCTTTTGAAGACTTCCCCACGGGCTCATGGTGGCAAAGATTGCTCGATTTAATCATCGGGATTTAGCCTTCTTGCTTGATAAGTGAGTCGTGATGATTGAAAAGGGAAGCAGATTTTATTAGGAAATGAAAAATAGGACACTTAATCCAACCCTTTAAAAGTCTTCCCTTCCACGTAAGGTTCAAATCCATATCCATGCGCTTTTAAAAGCTCAATAATAGCTGGTAAAGCATCGACCGTCCGTTGATATTCATGAAACAAGAGGACGATTTCATCCTGATCGCTTGCGTCTTTTAGTTGGCGTGCCACTTCATCATAAATTTGACTGGCATTTTTCTTCGCCCAATCTTTTGAATCAACATGCCAATCCACACAGTAAAGACCCGCATCTTCAACCGCTTTATGATGCGCTATTTTAAAATGCCCATGTTTCCCATAAGGTGCACGACATAAATTAGTTTCATGCCCTGTTCTCAATTTGATTTCGTTTTTAAGCGTCAGCATCTCCTCTTTAAATAAGCTCGGCGACTTTTCCGAAAAGTAAAGGGCATTTTTATCATGCGTCATCGTATGAAGCGCAATGTGATGTCCTTCATCAGCCAGTCGCTTTAACAGACGATTAGCATCAGGGATATGGTCCAGCTGTTTCCCTAAGACAAAAAAGATGCCAGGAACCCCATGGACGTTTAAAATATCTACAAGTTTTTCTGTATAAATGGATGGACCATCATCAAAAGTTAAATAAGCGATTTTATCAGTTTCTTTCAGGATAAAGTCCTCAACATCGACCGCATATACAGGTTGACTGATGCCAAACAAAGCACCTAACACCAACATGAACCATCCTTTTATTTTCTTATTCTTTAAACACATCATGACACTTCCTTAACAAAAAACTAAGTGCTGCTTTTCACAACACTTAGTATGTCCCAAACTTTCATTTTTAAAAGGTTGTTGCTGTATTTTTAACGAGCGCGACAACTTCTTCCATGGTCTGCATGTTTAAAGCCTCATTTGCTAAGTTTGCCATCTCTTTTTTCGACAGATGGCTAATTTGCTTTCTCGCCGCTAAAATCGACGTTGCCGACATGGAAAACTCATCAAGACCAAGTCCTAGCAGTAATGGAATTGCCAAAGCATCGCCAGCCATTTCGCCACACATGCCCGTCCATTTACCTGCTTGATGTGCCGCATCGATGACCATTTTAATCAACCTGAGAATGCTTGGGTGATAGGGTTGATACAAATAAGCGACTTTTTCACTCATGCGATCTGCTGCCATGGCATACTGAATTAAGTCATTGGTGCCAATTGAAAAGAAATCGACTTCTTTTGCAAACTGGTCGGCAAAAATGGCTGCTGATGGAATTTCGACCATCATGCCGATTTGAATGTCATCTGCGACTGGGACACCCTCAGCGAGCAGTTCCGCTTTTGCTTCAAGTAAAGCTTGCTTTGCTGCTTTAAACTCATCTAATGTTGCAATCATTGGAAACATCACACATAGCTTTCCATAAACGCTGGCACGCAGTAAAGCACGCAATTGGGTGTTAAATAAAGGTTGACGGTCTAAGCAAACCCGGATCGCGCGGTAACCTAAAAAAGGGTTGATTTCATGCGGCAGTTGCAAGTAGGGCAATGCTTTATCGCCTCCGATATCAAGGGTTCTCACCACGACAGGTTTTCCTTGCATCGCTTCTAAAACAGCTTTATAAGCCACAAACTGTTCTTCTTCTGTTGGCAGTTCTGACCGATCCATATATAAAAATTCTGTTCGGTATAGCCCGATGCCTTCTGCACCATGAGCAACTGCACCTTTGGCATCTTCCGGTGTTCCGACATTGGCGACCAGTTCCACCTGTTGTCCGTCGCAAGTCATCGTTGGTTGATCTTTTAGCTGTTGTAAAGCTTTTTTCATTGCTTCAAAGTCAACCCTCTTTTCTTCATACAATTTGATTTGTTCGACTGTTGGATTCAAAATAACAGTGCCTGTTAACCCATCTAAAATAACCTGTTCACCATCTGTTGCCTCTTCTAAAATAGCACCCATCCCGACGATGGCAGGAATTTCTAAACTACGTGCCATAATCGCCGAATGAGACGTCCGCCCACCAATATTAGTGACAAAGCCTTTGACAAATTGACGATTAAGTCCGGCTGTATCTGATGGTGTTAAGTCATGCGCAACGACGATAACCGCTTCATCAATCAGACTTGGATCGTTTAAAGCAACGCCTAACAAATGAGACAATAATCGTTTCTTAACATCTTTAATATCAGCTGCACGCTCACGAAAATAAGCATTGTCCATCCCTTCAAACATCGCAATAAATTGATTCGCAACGCCATCAAAAGCAAACGCTGCATTCATTGAATCAGTTCTGATTTTCTCAATGGTTTGTCCTTTTAATTCGGGATCTGTTACCATGTTAATATGTGCATCAAAAATTAAAGCATTCGCTTCACCTAAGCTCATCTTCGCTTTTTCTTTGATTTTTTCTAGTTCAGCAACTGTTTTTTTGATGGCTGCTTCAAATTGGATGATTTCAGCTTCTACATCTGTCACCTGATCCGATTTAACTGTTAAATTTGGTTCTTCTAATTTAAATACCTTCGCAACTGCGATTCCTTCTGACGCTGCAATCCCATTAAAATTCGCCATATAATATAAGTCTCTCCTTCTTCAAATCACATGATCATGAACAGTTTGTCAACGTTTGAAGTGACATTCTTGTCTGATACAGTAAAAAAGCACCAGTCAGTTTTTCTGCCAACTAGCACTTTCGTTTATGAGCATTAAGCTTTTGCTAAATCTTGGACAGTAAGTGATGCTTCAAGTGCAGCCAATGCCTCAGCTGCATCGTCTCCTTCAGCCGTAATCACAATCTCAGCGTTGTGAGGAACACCGAGGGACATGACACCCATGATTGATTTTAAGTTTACAGACTTTCCATTGTAATTTAATGCGATCTCAGCCGCAAACCTTCCAGCAGTGTTAACTAAAACTGTCGCAGGTCTAGCATGTAGACCCATCTCATCAATAATCGTAAACTTCTTTTCCATGCTAACGCCTCCAAATATTAACTTCGAACATAAGTGTTCGACTATCCTTTATTGTAACCCTTTTTAAGGTAAAAATCAACTGTTTTTTTCATTTAGCCTACACTTTTTAAAAAATTTTTAAACTTTTACTGAATGCTATCCTGAATCTGTCGTGAAAAATCACTCGAACTCTTACCAACTGTGACTTGCAATTGATTTCCTGAGAGGTAGGCACCTTCTAAAGAGAGAGATTTCAATTCCTCTTGATCAAGCAAATCGACATCTTTGATCACAACCTTCACCCGAGCAGATTCGAAATCCGTTGAAACAATATTAGCTGTGCCACCAATGGCTTCAATTAAAGCTTTGACCTGTTCGTGATCAGCAGTCGTGATCAAGTTTTCACCTTTTTTGTTCCTTAACCTGATCCGACCTAATACAACGTCAAATACCACACTGATCCCGACATAGAGGAAGCAAAACCAGATCGCTTGTAAGGGTGTCGTTTCTTCAAAAAGCATGTAGTAAACAAGAGCACCAATTAGCCCACAAACAATGTGAAGCATGATTCGTTTATTCATTTTCAAAACCGCCTTTCTTAACTTAAATTATACCACTTTTTAAAAAATTTTCAATCCCGAAGAAAATGTGGTATAATTAAAAATGAAAGAAAAGCGAAGGCGTCTAACGTCAAGTCTCATAGTTAATTGGAGGATTATTTATTATGTTTAAAGTGATGTTTATTTTAGTAGCTGCAGGCTTACTTGTAGGGTGTGCGAATGAGATAGAAGAACATGTAACGACTGACGACAGTTCACCCGCGATCGTCTATTTTGCAATAGAAGAAGACGACCTTGAAGATGACAGATGGCAAAATTTTATTAAAATTGCTGTTGATGATGACATCATCACCTATGTCTCATTGAATAGCATTTCCATCTTGGCAAATACCTCTCGCCGTGATGCGGCGCAGTTAACGTTTTTTGAAACCATTTTAGATTACAACTTTTATGAGCAAGCCGACTTGCTTGAAAGCACACTGGTTGGCCTTTCCTACACTGAGCTTGCACAAGCATTAAGAGATGCCTATGACAACCAAAGCGTCGATTTTGACACAAGGGGCTTCGCAGATTTAGCAACCCGTGCACTCGCATCAGACCCACTTGAAAGAGGCCCTTTTTTAGATGGCTTTTACATGAGTATCAACGATGCGATTGATGAAAGCTTAACTTACTTTGTTCATCTATTTGTCGTTCATGGCCATATCAAAGCTGTGCATTTCAATGCGTTTGACGTCGACAACGCCCTTAAATATGATGTGTTCACAGGAGAAACAGTCGGCGAACATATTGTAGAATGGCGTCGACAAGCTGAACTTTTTGAGGAAGCTTTACTTAACTCACAAGATCCCATGGCATTTACATTCGATGAGCAAGGTTTATCAACAGATATTCCCGGGTTTTATCTTTGGATTGAACCTTTCATCACTTTAGCAACAGAAGCATTGGCGCAAGGGCCAGTGATTCATTAATCACAGGTAACATGCCATGTCTGATTACTTAATGCCTGCAAAGAACGGTACCCATGAAATCATCATCGATAGATCCCGCTTCATTTGCCATGTTTACCGTGTCCAAACTGTTGATGAAGCCAATGCTTACATCAATGAGATTCGCGAGCGTCACAGCCGTGCTAATCACCATTGTGTTGCTTATTTAATTGGTGAGCACAATGCGTTTGGACGTGCTGCCGATGACGGTGAACCAAGTGGAACAGCTGGTGCACCCATGCTTGATGTGTTACAGCGAAAAAACATCAGAAACTGTTTGGTCGTTGTAACCCGCTACTTCGGCGGCATTAAATTGGGTGCGGGTGGTTTAATCCGAGCTTATGGACGTGCTGTTAGTGAAAGCCTAACCACCATCGGATTGGTTCGACGCATCAACATGCAATCGATTTGGTTGACTTGTAACTATGCGTTATTAGACACTTTACAAAGCAAAATTAAACGCCAAGGTTATACGGTGGGGCACATTGAATACAGTGACCGAGTTAAATTAGAAGCTTTAGTCGAAGTCACTGAAACAGAGGCTTTCACGCAATGGGTTGTCGCCTTTACCCATGACACTGTTGTCCTTAAACTTGGCGACATTTCTTTTAAAGAATTACCTCACGAAAACGACTGAGCCAGAAAAACATGCCTAGCTTTCATTTAAAGCGGCATGTTTTTTAATGGATTCATGTCATCTTTTGACTTGATCACGCTTTGTGTAATGGGACCTCCTGCTAGCTCTGTCTTCGCATAAATATCTTCAATTTCAAAAAAATCATCTGCGAATTCCTCGTGAAGATGAACAGTCATTTTCGGACCACACTTATCAGAAAAATACTTCATTAAAAAATCACCTCGGTCTTATTTTTCCCAGATGATGCTTTCATATTCAGTTTATTGCTCTTTTTGTTCCCATGCATCAACCTTTGTGAGAATGGTTTGTATGCTGTTAAAAAGCGGTCCTTCGAGCAATGGCTCTCCCGATAAAAAAAAGGTCGTTTTAGGTGTTGGGCTGGTGAAATTAGCGAACGCTTTGATCCGATTTGTTGTGCCAACTGCGCCATCAACAATGGCAGTCCCTTTGGGGAAAATCGCTTCAAAACAGGCTTTAAAAAGCGGGAAATGGGTACATCCTAAGACGACGCTTCCATAAAGTGTCAGATCTAAGTGCACCAGTTTTTCTTTCAAATAAGTCAAAATGGTGTTGAAATCAAAATCGCCATTTTCGGCAAAAGCAACCAATTCTGTTAACGGTAAAAAATCAACTTGACCGTGACGATCAAGCTGTCCAATCAATGCTTTAAATTTCGGTTGATCTAATGTTAAAGCGGTTGCTGTAACCAAAACACGCTTACCTCTTGAAAGCGCCAAAGCTGGCTTAATGGCAGGTTCCATGCCCACAATGGGAATCTGATATTGCTGCCTGAGCTGCTTAACTGCTGCACTGGTCGCTGTGTTACATGCCAGCACAATCATATCCACTTCTTTTTCAACCAAAAATGCGACTGCTGCCGCTGTTAACGCATAAACTTCTTGTTGAGATTTAACACCATAGGGTGCATTGTTTGAATCTGCGTAATACAAATATTCATGTTCAGGTAGCCTGGTTAAACATTCTTTTAAGACGGTTAAGCCTCCAATACCTGAATCCATTATTCCAATTCTCATGACTCATCTTCTCGCCTTTGATTTGATAATCCCAGTATACCTTAAAACACGAAATTTTTCAATCCTAAGCAAAGAAAATTCTCACGAAAACGGTGGCTAGTAAAAAAGATGCAAGATCGACAACCAATCCCAACTTTAACGCATGGCGCATGTTTCTAATGCCCACTGCTGCTAAATAGATGGTAATGATATAGATGGTTGTGTCACTGCTTGCTTGGATAACCGACGTTAAACGCCCAACCAATGAATCTGGACCATGTACTTGAATCAACTCACTGGCGTAACTCAATGAAGCCGATCCTGATAAAGGACGTAAAATCATCAGCGGTAAGGTCGCTGCTTCAATATTAAAAAGACGCAACACAGGATCTGCCAGCTCTGTTAAAGTCTCCACAATCCCCGACGCTAAAAACACCTTCGTCCCAACAATCATCCCAACCAAATTGGGCACGATTGAAACCACAGATTCAATGCCATCTTTAGCCCCGTCAACAAAATCATCAAAAGCAGCTGTTTTATTCCAAAAAGCCATCCCAAAAGCGACGAGCAAGAAAACAGGTACAATATAAACACCAACATTCATTCAAATCAACCCTTTCATCAATAACGCATGACTGCTATCCTTAGTGCCTTTGGGGTGAGGAAGCTGATGAATGCACTTTTCTAATACGACTCCAAATGTGATGGCAAATCAACCCGATTACCAGGCTGACAGATGCTGTTAAAATAATGGGCATATACACATCTGTTGGATTAATGGCATTAAAAGTCGACCGTAACGTAATGATCGTCGTCGGGATGAATGCCAAGCCAGCCGTGTTAACGACCAATAAGGTATACATCTCAAAACTCGGTTTTTTCTGATCAGGATTAGTCTCTTGCAAAGCCTGAATGGCTTTAATACCCGCTCCTGTAGCAACACTCGATAAGCCCAACAAATTACTGATCATATTGGCTGTTAAATACTTAATTGCTTTATGATGAGCACCTAACTTGGGATATAATAACTTCGTGACAGGCCTCAAAAGAATGGCAAGCAAGTCCAACATTTTCGCTTTGTTGGCAACTTGTAAAATGCCCGTCCAAAAGATTAAAATCCCTGCTAAACTGAAAACCAACGTGACTGCTGATGACGCACCTTGTAAAATCGCTTGATTGACCAAATCCACACGTCCTGTTACAAAACTATAACCGATGCCAATAATAAACAAAATCATCCATATCTTATGTATCAAAGCTCACACCTCTCTTATGTAATTAATCTCATTTAATCCTATGCTTGAAGACCAAAAAAAAGAAGGTTACATTTTCTGTTTGTAGTTGCTTATTTTCTGTTGCTAGTGATGCTTGGCTTTTTCCACGAAAGTGCAATGCCACTATTTTTTAATTCGTCAAATATCTACATTAAAATCCTTGACAAGCCGTATATTTTGTCGTATAATGAAAATTGTAGCTGATGTAGGCATTCGTTAAGCTAATTTTAAACAAAAGTAGGGTGTTGAAGCAGAACACCCTATTTTTTAACTTTCAGAAAGGAGAATCTGATGTTCTCATTTCCAACGATTAAAATAAAACAAAAAACGCTCATTAATGGCGGAGAAATTTCAATTGTTCCTTATCGTGTAAACTTGATTACTGGTAAAAATGGTGTTGGAAAATCATTGCTTCTTACTCAATTACATACTTCTGGAGCATACACAACAGTATTAATTTCCCAAAGTAACGATGAAATGATCAATTCGCTGACTCCACTAGAAAACATTTCCTTAACCATTGAGAATAAAAAAAATTTAGATGTTATCAAATCTTTGTTAAATCATTTTAACATGGCTTATCTATTAGATGCTAATGTGAAAAAATTAAGTGGTGGGGAAAAACGTATTTTATCCCTTATTCGTGGCTTATTGTCTGACGCACCTTTAATCCTAATTGATGAACCTACAAATGACTTAGATTTTAATAAAGTTGATTTATTGCTCGATCTTTTAGAACAGTTTTGTCAAACTAAAACTTTTATGATTGTCACACATGATGATCGGCTTCATAAGCTGGCTGTTAATCATTACCACATTGAAAACCAGCAGCTTTTAAAAGTTAAAGAACACACCAGTCATGATGAGATGTTTTCCTTTTCAAATGAAGTGCAGCATGCACCTAATCAAATTAGTAAATTATTTTCAATTAATTTACTAACACCTTTATTATTAATGACAACGAGTATTTTTATCCTTTTTATGATGCAAGATGCTAAGGAAACATATGTTGATAAAATTGCGCCTATTTCCTATCATCAGGTTGATTTATTTAGTCCTTTTACAATATTCCAAGATAATATCACAGGGGCGTTACCATTAAGCATATTTGAATTGATTAAAGATGATGCAATCCCTTCTTATCGTGATATTCGTGCTTACGTTGAAACATTTTCAAGTAGAGCTTTTACATTTACATTAGAAATTGAAGAAAGTGATGATTATATCATTTACCCTATTGAGTATTTTAAAATAGGTGAACGTGCTAAATTTTATCCCTTGGAAATTTACATAACGGATATTTTAAATCAAGAATCTGGCTCTGTTTTTATTGATACATCCAAAATTTTTACGGGCATTTGGGACGATATCATGGAAGACATGCTTATCTATCAATTAGATCAACAGTTATATTTAGAAGCGAGCAACATGCTCTATGAACGTTATCATGAAGTTCTTGACCCTTTGAAATTAACATATGCTGTTTTAATTTTAAATGAGGACATTGATTTTTGGGATTTTTTACAAAGTGATCAAATTGTGCAATTATCAGAAGGTCATTATTTTATCCGTTCTAATGAGACAATTCAATTAATTAATCAAGCAATTGTGTTTGATGCAAATACAGCAATGCGCAACTATTCTTTGTTTTTAGGTGTATTTGTACTTATTGTTAATACGATATATTCTTTTTTATATGTGCAAGTTCACAAAAAGCGAATTAGCGTCTTACAGCATTATGGATTTTCTCACGGAGAAATTATCAATGCTGTTAAACAGAAATTTAATTTCAAATGGATGCCGCTAACTTTTACACTAATTGTTATTTTAACCAATATTTTTGCTATTTTAAATGATGAAATCGCATCTTATATTGTTAGTTATTTACCAGCAGTTCTGGTTAGTTTGGCAATTCTAATTAGCCATTATTTAAATAAAAGAATCATTGGTTATCAAGTAAAATATCTAGGGAGGTGGCATACAAGATGATACTAAACCAATTTAGTCTTAAAAATAATCGATTAAACTTTGATCATATTGACATAGATTTGAGTGCTTATGGGATTCACGTCATAACAGGTACGAATGGTGTTGGGAAAACATCATTAATTGAAAAGCTGGTCTATGAGCGAAATGAAAATATCGTGTTAACTCATGATGAACAACAAGATGCTTATCTATCACGAAGGCACGAATTAATTGCTTATGTTCCACAAAATATGATGACGCCGGATATTAAAGTGGCTGCATATATAAAAAAACAAAAGGAGATAGATGAGCAAAAAATCATACGACTGTTGGAGCAATTTGATTTAGATAGAAAAATTTTAAATGCTAGATTCCCAAGCCTTAGCGGTGGAGAGCGTGTAAAAATAAGTATCATTACTGCCTTATTAAAGGAAACACCGTATGTTTTTTTAGATGAACCTACAAATAATCTAGATGATTCTTCAGTTTCCCAACTCGTTACATGCATTGAAAAATTAGCTGATGAACGCACCTTTATTATTGTTACGCATGATCCACGCATGAAATTTGAAAAAGCAAATCGAATTCAGATGGAAAAAAAGGGTGTAAGTCAAGAGAATCATTTACTAAATGAACAGATAAAAAATAACAAAAAAACAACGACTGCTACGTTTAACCCTTTTAAAATTGCGACACAGCTATTGTTCTATAAATCGATGTATTTATTTTTGTTTATTGTTATTTTTGCATTAGCTACTTTATCTATGTTTAATAATGATCACTTTGAACAACACATCGCATCTTGGGAGCTTCCGCTAGAAGATATTATTTTAACCTTTCCAGATTTTGGTGTTGTCAGTGCGTTCACTGAACGCTACGCAAATCATGTAGGTTTAAGAATTGATGAAAATAAACATGAACGCATCATTTATTATGATGATATCAGTGATATTTTTAATTTAGTACCTGTTGAAAAAATAATTATTGAAGATCATGAGCAAATTTTTAGAACATTTTCAAATGATGCGCTTTTAGAGAACGTACTTGTTTTAAATCCCCCAGAAATTTTGTGGACAAGTTATGCTCGAAATATTTCCCCGCTATTAAATCCCCAATTTTTGCAAAGTGGGAGATTTCCACAAGATAACAAAAGAGAAGTTACTTTGTCAGCGACACTTCTTCAAAGTTATTTTGATTTTACCCCAGAGATGATAGAAAACCCCTTAGGTGAAATTATTTTGCTTAATGGAAAAGGGTATGAAGTGGTTGGAACATACTATGCAAATGTTGCCATTGTTTCTTACCATGCAGATGAAAATTATGGCTTTTACACATTTGATGAAAATAACATTCAATATTTCATTTCAGATATGATTGCTTTCAAAAATACGCTAAATAATCCCCCAGAAGAATCCTATAAAGCGATGAATCTTTTAATTGTCACAGCGCCAGGCTATGAACAAGTTGTTCTTAATGAACTGATTAAAATGTATCCAGCGCAAGGATTTTCGTCTCATGCCTTTGATGATGCTTGGTTGGCATCTTACAATCAAGAAGTTGTAAATCGTGTTTTATTTCGTAATATCCTTATCTCCATTGGCATTGGTGCGATTATTGTTGTCATTTATATGGAAAATCAAAAACAGCTCTTTCCATTGTTGAAAGATTTTGAAGCACATTACCTTGATCGAAAGCAAATTAGGTATGCTTATTTATTTTTAATAGGGATAAGTTATGTGATTTGTTTAATCATTTTGCTTAAAGTAAATCAATTATTAAATTCATATCAGCATTTAAATATCTTTATATTAATGGTTAATGTCTTGATTGTGATGGGAATGTCTCTAACATTTTTAATGATTAAAATGACGAAAGATGCGAGAGAAGGAAAATGATGACTCATTTTATTGTAAACTTTTTGGTAGGTACATATATCATTCAAATCTTATCTGTTATCTTACACGAACTGGGTCATTATCTGATTGCTAAAAGATATCGGTTAAAAGTGAATCATATTCACTTGGGCTATGATTTGCTTAAAATCCGAATTAAGAAACTCTATGTATCACCCATTTTAATTGGTGGATATCTTGAAATCAATGATTCGGAATTAGAAAAATTATCATCTGTTCAGTTAATTATTTTCTTTTTGGCGGGTGCTTTCGCGAATTTAATGATTGTGGGAATTGTTTCTTTTTTACCTTATTTTCCCTGGAAAAACATGGTTATAGGAATGAATATTTATTTAATGATTGCAAGTATTTTTCCGATTATCGTTTTTCAGAATGATATGACTTTATTAATTTCATGGTTGAGAAGAGTAAAAATTAACCAGAAAGCGTGAATACAACTGTCTATTTACTAGAGAAGAATTGTAGCCTTGCAACTTGTCACAAAATAGTCATATATGAATAACGATTACAGTTAGCTAATGTAAGACGGGAATTAAACTTTATCAATGGAAGAGTCGAGTTATTACTCGATTCTTTTTGATACTTATGAACTTCTGTACTAGCAAGTGGCGTATCATTGTTGGATTAACAAGAAATCTTTTGCTTCTGTTAAAAATACTTGACATTTGACGAAGACTGGTATATACTACCTATTGAAAGGCTTTCACTGACATTGCCCATTGCAATTCTTTAAAGCTAATTTGACAGCACATATAAAGTGTACAAATGGAGGTAACGTCATGCAGCGTTTGATACACCTAATACATCTATTAGTCGAGTGAGGCATGGTAATCAATGGTAGATACTAATAAAATTGTGATTAATGATCAGTGTTTACCCTCGCCCAATGCTTTAGAATTAATTGAGGGATTCAATAAGTATAACTCAAAAAATAAAAAACAAGTTTTTTTGATTGATTATCTGTTTGAAAAAGAGCTAGGGTCTGGAGAAATTCTTGTTAAAGTAGTTAAGAAGGACAAGAAGCAACCTGTTAAATTTCTTTCTCATTATTATAAATGCGGAATTGATGAAAAAAAACGTTATGACCAACTATTGATAAATCCTGCATTGGGAAAATTCAAGTGGTGTGTAACATATCATAAAGAGAATGTTGAATGTGCAATTGCAATACAAGAATCAATTTTCACGCCTGAAATGCTAGATGAAGTCATGAACTACATAATGAGAAATCTAACTGGCGTAAAAGATGTATATATTGAAACTTATCGCCATGTTGAAAAAATGAAATTCACTGAAATAGAATATGAGCAATTCATCAATGACGGGCAAGGGTTTAATAAGTATGGAATTCCCATTGTTTTGAATTAAATGAGGTAGGAGTCAGAAGAAGCAATCAAAAAAGTCAAAGAGATGTCAATCAGTGGTAGGGAACAACAATGACAGTTAATAAAAAAGTAATAAAAAATAAGCGTCTGTTACCAAGTCTGAATGGAATGATTTTAAATGTGGTCGATACAATGAAAAAAGTCCTATTGTTTTAACAATTAATGATGAAGTATGGTGATAACATGACAGTAAGTGAGGAAAGTAAACGAAATGTAATTTTCTATAACGAAATGGGAGACGTAGATTTTGGCATGAAATTAGAAGCCATTAGAAAAGTAGATCGTCTTGTGATTACCTTAGAAAGCTTGGTTTTTGAATTTCGGGGCTTCGGTTTGGTATAATAAACGCATTACTGAACGATTTTAAAAGCAATTAGATTGCGAAAATCCGCTCATGATGATATACTATAAAGAGGAAATGTTTGAATATTTGAAAAAGGTGATTTTAATGGGTCGTAAATGGAATAATATCAAGTATGGAAAAGCGTCTAAGGATGCAGCTAGAGGGAAGGTTTATGCACGCTTTGGGAAAGAAATTTATATGGCAGCTAAGAATGGGGATCCTGATGTTGGAATGAATCGAAATTTAGCAGCTGTTGTTGATCGTGCGAAAGTTGCAGGTGTGCCACGGGATATTATTGACCGAGCCATTAATAAAGCCAAAAGTGGTGTGGATGAAAACTATGAACCGATTCGTTATGAAGGGTATGGACCATCGGGGTCAGCGATTATTGTAGATGCTTTGACTGATAATGTGAATCGGACAGTCGCCGAGGTTAGAAGTGCGTTTAAGAAAAATGGTGGTAATATGGGCGTCAGTGGTGCTGTTTCTTTCATGTTTGAGCCGACTGCTTTATTTGTGTTTGAAGGATCAGATGAAGAAGTAGTCATCGAAAGTTTGATGGAAGCGGAGGTTGACGTTCGAGATGTAGAAAATGAAGAAGGGTTCATTAGTGTTACTGCTGATCAGGATCAATTTGCTGCTGTTCAAAAAGCATTGACAACGATGGGTATCACTGAATTTGAAACAGCTGAATTGACCATGTTGCCGACAACGACAAATGTTTTATCAGGAGACGATTTAGAGAAATTTTTAAAATTAATTGACGCATTAAACGCTGATGATGATGTGAGTCATGTGTATCATAATGTTGAATTGATGGATGAAGCATAATGGACGCTCTTTTTTGAGCGTTTTTCATGTCGCTTTCGATGGCGTTGTTTTTACCAAAAAATTCTTTGATAAAAAATGAGTGTGAATAAAATGAATGAAAATTATGATGTCATTGTTGTCGGTGGTGGACATGCGGGAATTGAAGCTTGTTTGGCACCAGCACGTATGGGGTTGCGGACGTTGCTTGTCACAACGGCTATTAAAAAGATCGGCTTCATGCCATGTAACCCAGCGATTGGTGGACCAGCAAAAGGCATTGTGGTTCGTGAGATTGATGCTTTAGGCGGTGAGATGGCACGCAATACAGACAAAAGCTATGTTCAAATGCGCATGCTTAACACGAGTAAAGGACCAGCCGTGCGTGCGCTTCGTGCCCAAGCAGATAAAATCAAATATCCAGAAGAAATCCAAAAGACCGTTTTGGCTCAAGAAAACTTAGATGTTTTAGAAGATGGTGTCGGGGCTTTAGTCACGCAGGATCATGAAATTCGTGGTGTGAGGTTAGACTCAGGTCGTTTGGTTCATAGCAAAGCTGTTATTTTAACGACTGGCACTTATATGACATCAAAAATCATGATTAGTGATGAAGTGACACCTTCTGGACCTGAAGGATCAGCGACCAGTTCTACTTTATCAGACTGCTTACGTGAATTAGGCTTTGATTTGTTTCGTTTAAAAACAGGAACACCACCTCGTGTTGATGCAAAGACGGTCGATGTTACTGGATTAGAAGTGCATTCAGGTGATGATCAGCCATTGGCGTTTAGCTTTGATACGACAGCATTTTTACCGCTTGAAGATCAATTACCTTGTTATCTGACGTATACGAACGAAAAAACGCATGCGATTATCCAAGCTAATTTGGATAAATCGTCCATGTATTCAGGGGTAGTTTCAGGTGTTGGACCACGTTATTGTCCATCGATTGAAGATAAGTTGGTTCGCTTTCATGATAAGCCACGACATCAGATTTTTTTAGAACCGGAAGCTCGGTATTTAGATGAAATTTATGTTCAAGGCTTTTCAACCAGTTTGCCAAGAGACGTCCAAGAAGAAATGTTGCACTCCATTAAAGGACTCGAACAGGCGAAAATTATCCGTCATGGTTATGCCATTGAATATGATGCCATTAAGCCGATTCAGTTGTGGCCGACTTTAGAAACAAAGCTGATCTCAGGCTTGTATACAGCGGGTCAAATTAACGGGACCAGTGGTTATGAAGAAGCGGCGGGTCAAGGACTGATGGCTGGTATTAATGCCGTGTTAAAAATTCGTGGTGAAGACCCTTTGATACTGGCGCGAGATGAGGCTTACATTGGTGTCATGATCGATGATTTGGTGACGAAAGGAACCCTTGAGCCTTATCGGTTGTTAACTTCAAGAGCAGAGTTTAGGTTGTTATTACGTCACGATAACGCAGATGTTCGGTTAACTGAATATGGAAAGCGTGTTGGGCTGGTGAGTGATGACAAGTATGCGAAGTTAACGAAGAAGCTGGCTGGTATTGAAGCAGAGAAAAAACGTTTATCTGAAATCAGGATCACGCCGAAGGCGGGTGTGAACGACTTTTTAGAAAAGGTCGGGTCAGCGCCTTTAAAAGATGGTGTGTTGGCGATTGATTTGTTAAAGCGTCCAGAGTTGACTTATGCGCATCTGTTGACATTGATGAACGAGGTGTCCACTGTGACTGATGAGATCGCAGAGCAGGTTGAGATCATGGTGAAGTACGACGGGTATATCGCCAAAGCGATCCAGCAAGCACAAAAGATGAAGAAGATGGATGAGCGAAAGATTCCAGCTGATATTGATTATGATGAAGTGCCTAATTTGGCGCTTGAAGCGGTGCAAAAATTAAAGGATGTTAGACCGTTAACCATGGGACAAGCAGCACGGATTTCAGGTGTTAATCCAGCAGATTTGCAAGTTTTGATGATTTATATGGACGCAAGGAGGCGTCGATCATGATAGGTAATGAATTTTATGCGTTGTTAGCATCTAGAGGGTTGGTTTTGAGTGATGATCAAAAAGATCAATTTCATCGTTTTTATCTGTTGTTGGTCGATTGGAATGAACGAATGAACTTGACGGGGATTACAGAAGAATCGGAAGTTTATGCCAAGCATTTTTATGATTCGCTTGACCCTTTTTTAGAAATGGAATGGTTGGGAATTAAAACGGTTTGTGATGTTGGAACTGGTGCAGGTTTTCCAGGTATTCCTTTGGCAATTGCTTATCCAGAGGTTCAATTTGATTTGATCGATTCACTCGGTAAAAGAATTGAATTTTTGAATGTTTGCATCGAAGAATTGGGTCTGGCGCATGTGAAAGCGATTCATATACGTGCTGAAGCATTTGCTGAGGAGAAACGGGAATATTTTGATTTGGTCACGTCACGGGCAGTGGCAAAGTTATCGATGCTGGTTGAATTATGTGCGCCACTTGTGAAAGTAGATGGGTGCTTTGTCACATTAAAAGGACCTGCTGGACATGTAGAACTTAAAGCGGCCAAGCAAGGACCTAGTAGATTAGGTTTGACACATGAAAAAACCACTGACTCAAGTATTGAAGGAATAGGGGATCGGGTAAATATTTACTTTAAAAAAATGGCGCTTACCCCTAAGAAATATCCGCGTCAGTTTGGGCAAATTAAGAATCGACCTTTGATTTAGGGCGTGTAGAGATGTCCGAATCCCCTATTTAGATATGAAGTATCATTTTTCGTAGCTGCTAATAAGGTGTAAGTTAATGATGGAAAAGGTGATACGATGAAAAGAGCATTTAACTTGATGTATTATATTGTGTTTGTAGCGGGGCTTTGGTTACTTAATCGACATTTTAGAAATTTTGTGGCAGTGAATGGTATTTTACAAGGATTGTTTGTTGGCTTGGTTTTGGCATTTTTATCGATGTTAATCTTTAAGACGATTACAAAGGTGCTCTTATTTCTGATTATTATTTCTGGTCTGGTTGTTTTTCTGTTTTCGGTAGAGTTCTTCATTTTGCCAGAATGGGTTCATGACATGCTGCAAAGTTTGCCAATTTAAAAAGTTTTCTTTTAAGAAAAAATAAACCTATGGAAAAAAATACCAATAGATTAAGCTTAAATAACGCTAGAAAGCGTTATTTTTATTAAATTTTATTTTTTCTTGGAAAAATGGGTTAATTTTACATATTTCGACATTTTAGGATAAAATATAAGGTATAATTAAAAATGTAAACGAGCGTTTTAAGCTTGATGGAAGAATCTCGTCATTTGATAAATTGTAGTAGAGGGTTGAAAAGATGAATGTTGAAGCAATGAATGGTTCCATGCTTGCCTTTGTAGGTGATGCTTATTATGATTTGAAAATTCGTGAAATGTTGATTCGAAGGGGCATTAATAAGTCTAAAAAATTTCATGAATCTGCTGTGTTTTATGTATCAGCAAAAGCACAATCAAAAATTTTGCAGCGATTAATAGATGAAGACTATTTAACCGATGAAGAGCTCGTGATTGTTCGGCGTGGTCGTAATGTGAAAAGTGGTACTGTTCCTAAAAATACAGATGTTATCATCTATCGCCAAAGTACAGCCTTTGAAGCATTAATTGGCTTTTTATATTTAACAGCAAGGTTTGCTCGGTTAGATGAAGTTGTTTTATATTGTATTGAAATTCGTGGAGAGGATGAAGCACATGTCTAAAGATGTTATTTATGGTAAAAATGCTGTACTTGAAGCACTTCGTGCAGGACGTCAAGTTTACAAATTAGTCGTCACACATGAAGTGATTAAAAAAGAAGGAGAAATGAGAAAGTTGATTCAAACGTTGAATATTGATCATGAGGTGGTTGATTCAAAAAAGTTGAAACAATTGGCACATCAGAGATATAACATTTCAGGACAATTTCAAGGTTTGGTGGCAGAAGTCGCAACATATGACTATTTAGGACTTGATGATCTGCTTGAAACAGTCAAGAAAAGAGAAAAACCTGCATTTCTTGTGATGTTAGATGGCTTAGAAGATGTTCATAATTTAGGTGCAATCGTGCGAAGTGCTGAAGCTGTGGGTGTTGATGCGATTATTATTCCTAAGCATGGTTCGGTCGGTCTGGGGTCAACAGTCGCAAGGCTTTCAGCTGGTGCGATTGAGTATGTTCCTGTCGTTCAAGTTGCCAATTTGAATCGGACGATTGAGCGAATGAAAAAAGCTGGCATTTGGTTGGTTGGAACAGATGCCGGTGAATCAGAAGATTATCGTGCTGTGGATATGACGCTGCCTGTGTGTGTCGTCATTGGGAGTGAAGGTCGTGGCATGAGTCGACTTGTAAAAGCAGCATGTGATTTCAAAGTACATTTGCCGATGATTGGGAAAATGACGTCACTTAATGCATCTGTTGCAGCGGCCCTTCTCATGTACGAGGTGTACAATCAAAGAAATCCTAGAATTAAAGCATAAGGAGAGATGTCAAAAATGATTGATCGACCAGATTCTGAATTGATCGCACAAGTGAAGCAGGGAGATGAAATAGCTTTTGAACATTTGCTCCTTAGGTATAAAACGCTTATTAATAAAGTCGTGAGAAGGTATTATTTGCAAAGTTATGAACGAGAAGACTTTTACCAAGTGGGTGCTGTCGCTTTTTATCGTGCAGTGTTAACTTATCAAAAACAAGAAGATGCAACTTTTTATAGCTATGCGTTATCATGCGTTCGAAATGAGATGGTTTCTTTATGTCGAAAAGAGATTATTAAGACTGAGTATGCAACTGAAATGGATGAAATCACATTGATTATGGAATCTCGTGGCACATATAGTGTAGAGAAGTCTCACGTTTTGGAAGAAGAAAACAACACAGTTTTACATGTCTACCGGACTGAGTTAAACAAGCTACTTCTACAGGATAACTTTTTTGGTAAAGTAGAGCAACAATGCTTGGAAGGGCTTATCAACGGGTTGACCTACGAAGAAATTGCCAAAGCCTATCAATTTGATGTTAGAAATGTTTGGAATGCAATGTGTAGAGTTCGTGGTAAACTTCGAAAGCATGGTTTGGATGATGAAAAGCGTAGTCGTGAGACACAGCTAAATAGCAATAAAGGTTAGGAATGGTGCAAAATGACTGATTTTACGTTGAATCAACAGTTGCCTAACAATATTTTAGCATCAGCCAGGATATAAGCTATTTTATATAAATAAAGACAAAGATATGAATATTTTTTTATGTATGACTTTGTTTCATATTTTTGTCATCATGAGTTATAACTAGCCCACATTTGACGTGAGCACTGAGCACTAAATAGTTCAACGAGGAAAAAAACTTATGCGTATTAAAAGATGAAAGCCAACGCCTCTTAAAAATTAACAGGAGTGATGAAGAATGGATTTAGTAGCAGACAATATTTTAAATGTTATCAAACGCAGCGCAAGACGAATTGAACAGGATAATGAGCAGGGCTTTTTCGTGACACAAGATCTATTAAACAAGGCGATTTTTGAAACATTGGCAGAAGTTGAATTTTTTCAAGAAATTTACAAAAGAGAAAAATCAATTCAATCAGGAAACTTCCTTTCTCATGACGAAGTTTTGCAAGTGTTGGAGACAGTCTGATGAAAAAGTACACGTTAAAGTATTCTACTGAATTTCCAAGCGATTTAGAAACAATTGTTTCATCAGAAAGAGAGTGGGGGTTTTACGAAAAAACAATCGAAAATTTCAAAGAAGAAATTCGTTCTCGTCTTGAAACATTACAAACAATGCCTGATAGTGGTTCAAATGTTTCTTCTCGCATTGACAAAAATACAGATTTGAAATATTTTGTAGTTGATGATTGCGTGTTAGTCATGTGTTAAGTCTCTGGTTTACTCGAAGTAATTGGCTACATATGATTTTCGATTAAGAACGTGCTATAAGTAAGAATAGCATGATTGTGTATTCAACGGCTTGAATAAACTTTTTTGTTACCATTTATAATTTAAAATTTATGAAAATATGTCAAAATGCTAGTACAATATGTAGTTCCGGATTCAAAAAAAGAACCTCGACAATTGTAAGAACGTGGATTTACCTGTAAAATAATGATTGAGAAATCAAAGGTAACAGGGATTACCGCAAACA
>WRKJ01000095.1 GCA_009778135.1 Defluviitaleaceae bacterium | reverse complement strand
CAACCTTAGGGTTGCTTTTTGCATACTTTAGTCATAACAGAGAAATTTTGATAAATTAGGGTGATGCAAATGACACAGTTAAAAGTAAGGGTATTGGCCATTGATGGTGGTGGGATTCGAGGTGTGATTCCAGCGCAGTTGCTTGTTTATATTGAACGCATGCTTCAAGAAATTAGTCGTAACGAAAAAGCTAAAATTAGTGATTATTTTGATTTGATCGCTGGAACTTCAACAGGTGGGATTTTAACAGCGTTGATTTTAGCACCTGAACCTGGTTATACAGCATCAGATATGGTTCAGCTCTATGTGGCGCATGGTGCTGACATTTTTAGTCGATCATGGATGACAAAAAAACTGGATCGTGGTGGGCTATTTCATCCGCTGTATCAACACGAACCCCTTGAAGCATTATTGAAAACATACCTTGGTGACTTGAAAATAAGTGAGCTTGTACGTCCTTGTCTGATTCCCACTTACAACATTGAAACTGGTGTGGCAGTCTTTACTAGCAGTCTTGAAATTTTAAAAAATCCAAATTCTGACTGCTTGGTTCGAGATGTTTTGCGTGCGACAACGGCTGCACCTACTTATTTTGCACCAACATTTCAAAACCCAGATGCTTTTATTGACGGCGGGATGTTTGCTAACAATCCAGCACTTTGTGCTTACATTGAAGCGACCAAGTTTCCTTCAGAGCCACGACCATGTGAGATGATGGTTTTATCTCTTGGAACAGGTTCAATCAATCGCTACTACCCTTATGAAGTCGCAAAACGTTGGGGGAGATTAAATTGGCTTCGACCTGCACTAGAAATTTATGCTTCAGCGGCTTCGCAAACGGTTGATCATCAAATGAAAATCATTTATCGGAACAAAGATCGAATAGACAACTATTTAAGAATTGAACCTCATTTAAAAGATTTTCCTGCTAGCTTAGCAATGGATGATGCAACAACTCAAAATATCAAAGCATTGATCGACGTTGGTGATCACATGTATCAGTCCTTCGATGTTCAGCTAAAAGCTTTTTTACAAAAAGTCGTTTTCAGTCATGTCACGTCTGGCCATGAAAGATTATATGAAACGTCTAATAAAGGTTGATTTGGCATAAGATGAAAAGTGAGGAAAGCATCAGTTGGTTAGATGAGGAAATCTTACGAAAGAGACGGGGGAACTTAGATGAGTAGAAATTTTAGTCGGGTCCGATTGGTTGTGGTGCAAGTGGGCGAGTCCGTTTATTTTGATAAATATTACACGGATGTGTTGATGGCGTTAGACAAATTTAATTATTTTTGTAAACTGGCAAAAGTGAATCATAAAGAAACAGCTGAATTTGCCTTTGATCGAACAGAACGATACAATGAGATGAGTGTTTACTTTCCTGAAAATGAAGACAATCCATTGAATCAATCTGGTTTTGTGCAAGTTTCCATGTATTTTGAAGTTGCTTCATGCCAATAAGGAGAAGTTCTCGGACAGATTTTTCAAAAAGAGGGATTTTTTAATAGAAAGTGTTTACGGATAAGGGTGAAAATGATATAATAATGCTATACTACATTTGAGGAGTTGGTTGGCATGAAAATTACGACAAGAGCAGCAAATAATTTTACAATTACAGATGCGATTAAGGAGCACATCGAGTTAAAGGTAGGGTCTTTAGCAAAGTTTTTGCCAGCTGATGAAGAATTAGAAGCACGCGTGAACATTAAAATTTATGATGTGATTCAAAAGGTTGAAGTGACCCTTCCAGGGAAGCAGTTTATTTTACGTGCAGAAGAGGAGCATACAGATTTATACGCAGCAGTTGATTTGGTCATTGATAAGTTAGAACGTCAAATTCGCCGTCATAAAACGAAAGCCAATAAAAAGATTAAAGAAAGAGAAGGCATTGCAGAGTATTTTATCAATTTGGAAAATGGTGAGAAAGACGTTAGCAATGGCGTGCCTTTCAAATCGAAAGAAATTTTCTTAAAACCGATGGACGTTGAAGAAGCCATCATGCAACTTGACTTGCTCGGACATGATTTCTATGTTTACTTTGATATGGAAATTAACGCAGTATGTATTGTTTATCGCCGTAAAGACGGTCAAATTGGTGTGATTGAAACCAATCGAGAATAGAAACGTCATCAAACGAAAAAAGCTGATCATCGATGATCAGCTTTTAAAACGGGAAGAAATGGCTTAAGCACTTGTGTCGCTCGCATTTTCGACTAATTCGCCAAATAGATGCCATGTTTTTGCTTCGGTAATTTTGACTTGAACGATTTTCCCGATCACTGCAGGATCAGCTTTAAAGTTAACTAATTTTTGATGACGGGTATAACCAGACATGACCGTTTCATCATTTTTACTTGGTCCTTCAACGAGTACTTCAACCAGTTGGTCTTGGAAACGCATGTTCCCATCCAGGTAACCTTTGTTGATGATTTCATTGAGTCGACGCAAGCGATCTTTCTTTTCAGCTTCTGTCACATCATCTTCCATTTGTGCAGCGGGTGTTCCTTCTCGCGGTGAGTAAATAAACGTATAAGCCCCTTCATAGCCCACTTCTTTGGCTAAGGATAACGTATCTTGAAATTGTTCTTCTGTTTCACCTGGGAAGCCAACGATAATATCGGTTGTAATAGAGACACCTGGAATGGCGGTTTTTAGATCGCGAACCAATTGTAAATAAGATTCGCGGGTATAACGACGGTTCATTCGTTTTAAAATGGTGTCATTTCCTGATTGGACAGGTAGATGGACATATTCCATGAGGTTTCCTTTTTTAGCGAGGGTTGCAATCATCAGTTCATCGAAATCATGAGGATGCGAGGTAGTGAATCTAATGCGAGGAATGTCAAGGTGACGAAGTTCTTCAAGCAGGTTACCAAATGTGTAGTCACGGTCTTTGAAGTCTTTTCCGTAAGCGTTGACGTTTTGACCGAGTAACGTCACTTCTTGATAACCCTTCGCTGCGAGTTCTTTTACTTCATTGATCACATCAGCCGGCATCCGACTGCGCTCTTTACCACGGGTATAAGGGACGATACAATACGTACAAAATTCGTCGCAACCGTACATGATATTGACCCAGCCTTTCACTGAATTGGCACGACGGCGAGGCAAATTTTCAACGATGTCACCTTCACCAGACCACACTTCAACAACGCGTTCTTTTGAAATCAAAGCTTCATGTAAGTATTCGGGTAATCTGTGAATGTTATGTGTCCCAAAAATCAAATCAACTTGTTGATATTTTTTTAATATTTTATTGACGACAGCTTCTTCTTGTGACATACAGCCACAAATCGCTAAAATCATATCGGGATTAGTCACTTTAAGGGGTTTTAAGCGTCCAAGCTCGCCAAACACGCGGTTTTCAGCATTTTCACGAATGGCACAAGTATTTAAGACGAGGACATCAGCAAGGGTTTCATCTGCAGTTACGACATAACCCAGCTGTTCTAAAATACCTGCAATGCCTTCACTGTCGTGTTCATTCATTTGGCAGCCATACGTTTTAATGTGATAGTTTTTTCCTTTACCGATATCAGCCATGCTTTTAGCCGTTGTAAAAGTTTCGATATTTACATTAAGACGTTTACGACTTTTTGCTTCTTTTAAACTCGGTTTATTAAAATATTTACTGTAGTCTTTTACTTCTGCCATGATCATCAATCCTTATGTTTTACTTACAGACTATAAATTCTTAAGTCAACCTCTTTATTGTACACTAAAACGACCATTTAGTAAAGTATAAAAAGGCTTTATCTGACTTTTTATTGTACACGAAAATGACCCTTTAGTAAAGCATAAAAAGGTTTTATTTGATGATTTCTTGAGAGATGGCTTTAATTTTCGCTTCAAATATGATACAATGGCGAAGGTGATTTAAGAATATGGAAAAAAGAGTTTTAGAATATCGCATGTGGAAACCTGTCGAAAAAATGGGTGTAATGGTGGGTTTTACATTGACATTGATTATCGCAGCTTTGTTTAGCGGGTCAACAACTGATGTGTTAGCAGGTTTATGGCGAGTTTTGACTTATAATAACGTTTTAATGACGGATTATTTATATATAGGTGGCCTTGGTGGTGCTTTTTTGAATTCAGGCTTGTTACTTTTATGCTGTGCTTTTTTATTGTGGATCAATAAAGCGCCTTTTAATGGGTTGAGCTTTGGTGCCGTTTTTGCCATGCTGGGCTTATCTTTTTTAGGGAAAAATTTGATTAATGTATGGCCGATTATAGCGGGCGTTTATGTGTATGCTAAATATAAAAAAGAGCCTTTTCTAACTTATCTTAATGTGGCTTTGCTTGCCACTTGCATGTCGCCCATTGTGACAGAAGTGCTCATCCACATTTACATGCCCATTGCACTGAGGCCTTTTGCAGGGATTGGTGTCGGGGTGTTTTTAGGTTTTATCATTCCCGTCACAGTCGCCATGTTTTTGAAAGTCAGTGAAGGAAATAATTTATATAATGTTGGATTTACGGCTGGGATTTTATTAACGGTGTTGGCTTCCGTTTTTATGTCATTTGGTTATGAACATGTTCCGAATTTATTCATCGCTGATGACTACCATTTTTTTCTGATGTTTTATATTTATGGTGTTTCCCTGTGCTTTATTTTAATCGGGTTGTTAACAGATAAGCATGCGTTACGTTACACGTGGCGTTTGATGAAAAGAGCGGGAACTTTGCAGACAGATTTTATTGCGTTAGATGGCTTTTCTGCTTCATTGGTTAACATGGGGATGACGGGGATTTTAACATTGTCTTATGTGTTAGTGGTCGGTGGTACGTTAAATGGTGCGGTTATTTCAGGTATTTTTACGGTTATTGGTTTTGGTGCGGTGGGCAAACATCCGTTAAACATGTGGCCAGTTATGGCAGGTGTGGCACTAGGAAGCGTTGTTAAGATTTGGGACATCTCTCATTTTACACCGTTAATGGCTGCGACTTTTGGAACAGCGATTGCCCCGATTGCTGGGAAATATGGCGTCATTGCTGGTGTTGTTGCTGGCTTTATTCATTTGTCTTTTGTTCATCGTGCAGCTGGTTTTCATGCAGGCTTGAATTTATATAACCATGGTTTTGCAGCAGGGATGACAGCCATGGTCATGACGCCCTTTTTGAAAGCTTTTGTTAAACCGGTTAAACGACCGGAAAATCTTGAAGATAAATACATTAAAGTTTCTTGATCAAAAAAGCTGTTTCTGTTATACTTAAAAGTATCTTATTTTTAAGTGAGGTCAAAATATGCGCGTCGTTTCAAAGTTTGGAGGTTCTTCTGTCTCTTGTGGTGTCCAGTTTAAAAAAGTCAAGCAACTTGTTGAAGCAGATACCAGACGACAAATTATTATCGTCTCTGCGTTGGGGAAAAGACAGCCATCGGATCATAAGTTGACAGATTTGTTTTATTCTGTTTGTGAAAATGTCTCACAGAGTACGTACTATGAGGGATTATGGCAAGAAATTAGCATGCGATTTTTAGCAATTAAGCATGAGTTAAACTTAGTCTATGATGTTGAAAAGGAATTAAATCACATTCGAGCTGGTGTTGCTGCTCAGATGTTAACAGTAGACGAGGTGGTCAGTCGTGGTGAATATTTGACGGCTCGGTTAATGAGTGAGTATTTAGGTTATGATTTTTGTGATGCGAAACAATTGATTTTATTTAAGGAAACAGGAGAAATTGATTTAGACGGTTGTTTACAACGAATTGCCAAAACCCTTCCAAAAGATGCCCATGTGGTAATTCCTGGTTTTTATGGTGCAGATGAAGATGGCACCATCAAACTGTTTAGTCGTGGTGGTAGTGACATTACCGGTGCCATTGTCGCTGCAGGCGTTAAAGCGCATGCTTATGAAAATTTCACGGATGTTTCAGGGGTTTTAATGGTCGACCCACGCTTGATTGAAAACCCACTGGCGATCCCGGAGTTGACTTACGAAGAAATGAGTTACATGGCTGATATGGGTGCTCACGTGTTACATCGGCAAAGTGTTGATCCAGCTAAAAGCGCTGGGATTCCCATTCATATTAAAAACACGAACGACCCGCTTGCACCAGGGACGTTGATTCATCATGAAACATCAGAAGCAGCGCCGCAGTTAATCGGCTTTTTCGGAAAAAAAGATTATACTTTTTTCACCTTATATAAACAAGGTGCTTTTTCGGAAAAAGGTTTGATACGGCATGTGTTGGCTATTTTTGAACGTTATGATATTCATGTTGAACAAGTGACAACAGGACTTGATTATGTTGGGTTTTTGGTGCCGTCTGTTGATGTTAAATACTGTCCGCCGACCTTATTTGACCTGTTAAAAGTTCAGCTTGAAGTTGAAGAAATTGAAAGATTAGAGGGATTTTCGCTCATTGGTATTTTTGGTCGCAACACTGTCCGTGAATCGGGTTTTTTAGGGCTGGCATTTTTCATGCTGTCATCTGCAAAGATTCAAACCTTATTGCTCCAGCAAAGTGCGCGCGGGCCAGCTTGGATGATTGGGGTTGCCACTGAAGATTATGAAAAAACAATGAAAGTGTTGTATGAAGGATTTTCTGATGATAAAGGGTTAGTGGGAGTAGGAGGGACTGATGATGAGGTTACATGAATTATTAGCGGCATTACATGATTTTCGCATGATGCCAGTGGTGAATCCAGAAGTGACTTCCATTGAAATGGATTCACGCGAAGTAAAAGTGGGTAGTTTGTTTATTTGTGTGAAAGGCTACACAGTAGATGGTCATCATTATGTGAAGCAAGCAGTCGCACGTGGTGCGGTGGCAGTCATTGTAGAAAAAGATGTCGAGACTGATGTACCTGTGATCAAAGTTAAAAGCACCCAACGTGCCATGGCTGTTTTAGCAAATGCTTTTTATGATAACCCGACGTCCAAATTGCAGCTGATTGGGATTACAGGGACCAATGGTAAAACGTCGGTTTCTCATTTAATTGAAGCACTTTTACGTCGTGCTGGCCGGCGGACAGGTTTGATTGGTACGCTCGGGATGAAGATGAATGAAGCAACCTTCGAAACGAAAAACACCACGCCTGATTCACTCACGTTGCAAAAAATGTTTACACAAATGGTTGAAGCAGAAATTGAGACGGCTGTCATGGAAGTGTCGTCGCATGCGCTTCATATGGGTCGGGTTCATGGCTGTCAATACGATGTGACGGTGTTTACCAATTTGACACAAGATCACTTGGATTACCACAAGACGATGGATGCTTATCGTGCGGCAAAAAGTTTATTATTTTCGCAATTAGGGCATGCTTATGATGTAAAACATCCTAAATATGCGATTTTAAATGTAGATGATGCAGCAACAGCTGAATACATCGTTGCGAGTCAAGGCATCGTGATCACTTATGGCATTGACAATGAGGCAGATTTAATGGCTTGTGATGTTAAAACGACCAGTCGTGGCACAACGTTTACGCTGTTGATGAATGATGTGGCACGCGTCGTGCAAATGGGTTTGGTTGGCAAGTTTAACGTGTATAACATGTTGGCAACGCTTGGTGCAGGGTTAGCAGCTGGACTTCAATTGGATGCGATGATTGAAGACATTCCGCATTTATCGGGTGTGCCAGGTAGGTTCGAATTGGTTGATGCAGGGCAATCATTTAGTGTCATTGTGGATTATGCCCATACCCCTGATAGTTTGGAGAATGTGTTGAAAACAATTAAAGCATTCACGGAAGGGAAAATTTACTGTCTCATTGGCTGTGGGGGTGACCGCGATAAAACAAAGCGACCGATGATGGCAGAAATTGCCAGTCACTTATCAGATTATCCTATTTTTACATCTGATAATCCGAGAACAGAAGATCCCATTGCCATTTTAAAGGATATGGAAGCAGGTATTGTGCAAAATAACCATCAAACGATTGTTGATCGAAAAGAAGCCATTACCTATGCCATCAATCAAGCGCAACCTAAAGATGTGGTCCTAATTGCAGGAAAAGGTCATGAAACGTATCAAATTATTGGAGAAAAAGTACTGGACTTTGATGACCGTGAAATGGCACGCGCTGCCATCTTGCTTCAACAGCAGTAAAGAGAAAAAGAGAGGATAGATGGGTATGTGTGGATTCGTCGCCCTAATGAAGGGATCAGTAACAGAAAGTGAGCAGGGGTTTATTAAAAAAGGCGTTCAGGTGATGAGCCATCGGGGTCCAGATGACGAAGGGTTTTATTTTAATGCGCATATTGCCTTCGGCTTTAAACGGTTAAGCTTTGTGGATTTGGTACAAGGGGCGCAACCTTATACGACATCTGACAGTCACTATACGTGCCTTTTTAACGGTGAAATTTACAACCATCACGCATTAAGAACCCAACTTCAAGCAGCTGGTGTGACGTTTGATACCCATTCAGAAATTGAAGTCATTATTGAATTGTACCGGCATCAAGGTGATGACTTCGTTAAAAAACTTCGCGGCATGTTTGCCATCGTGTTGTATGACCATGTGAAACAGCGGATCGTTGCAGCACGGGATTCATTTGGCATCAAACCCCTTTATTACCGACTTGAAGGCGATACCTTATCTTTAGCTTCAGAATTAAAAGCATTTAAACCGGAAGCAGGTTATGCACGTGAAGCGTTAAACGAAGACGCCTTGTCCCATTACTTCACGTTTCAATATGCGCCAGAAGACGAAACAGCCATCAAAGGGATTCGACATGTTTTAGCAGGTGCATTGTTGACGTATGATTTAACGTCCGGGCTGAAAATTGAACGCTATAAGCCATTTAAAGTGATTCAAGGATCACCGACGTCAAAAACACCTGCGAGCAAAGTGCGTGAAGCCATTATGGAATCGGTGCATGCCCATTTGCAAGCTGAAGTTGAAATTGGTACTTTTCTTTCAGGTGGCATTGATTCCACCATTGTTGCAAGTGTTGCCAAAAAAGTCAACCCGAATATCAAAGCATTCACCATCGGTTATGACTTGGCATCGCATAGTGAGATCAGTGATGCTGAAGTTTCAGCTGATGCATTAGGCATTGATTTGAGAACTCGAAAAGTATCAGCGACGACGTATATGGCCGCTGTTCGTCAATCTGTTTACCACATGGATTCGCCCCAAGCAGACCCATCAGCGATTATGTTTTATTTGTTATCAGAATTTGCCGTACGCGAAGTAAAAGCCTGTTTATCAGGTGAGGGCGCTGATGAGTTGTTTGGTGGTTACCCCATTTACAAAGAAGTCGATGGATTGAAAATGTTCACCAAAATGCCCGCTAGTATGAAAAAAGGCTTACTTGCTGTCTCTCAAACATTACCGACTGGGATGAAAGGGAAAAGCTTTTTAGAACGTGGGAGTACGCCGCTTCGCAACCGTTATGCGGGTAATGCCTTTATCTTTAAAGAAGAAGAAAAGGCAAATTTATTGAAGTTCAAAGGGAGTCATTGGCAAACTGTCACAGATCCGTTATACGATCAAATCGGTCATTTACAACCGCTAGAACAAATGCAAACCATTGACTTGCATACATGGCTAAAAGGTGATATTCTCTTGAAAGCAGACCGTTTATCCATGGCGCATTCGTTGGAAGTACGGGTACCCTTTCTTGATGATGTCGTCTTTGATGTGGCGACACAGTTGTCTAAAGAAGAAAAAATTCACGGGATGACAGCGAAAGCCATTTTGCGTGAAGCGTTTGATGATTATTTACCCGCTCACATGAAGCAAATGAAAAAACGTGGCTTCCCAGTGCCGCTTGCGCATTGGATGAGAACAGAATTGTATGAAGAAATCCGTGATGTTTTGACCTTAGAAGTGGCCGTTCCATTTGTTGATCAAAAAGTGTCATTAGCGCTGCTAGAAGCACATCGCATGGGGAAAGATAACAGTCGTAAAATTTGGACCATCATGGTGTTTATTCTCTGGTTGGACTGTTATTTAAATCCTGATGTTTAAAAGAACAGAAGAGACTAAGGTGGTAATGTGTTAAAATCAAAATTTATTTGGCATGAAGAAGAATGGGCTGCGTATGAGTCGGTTGGCAGTGGTGTGAATCCTGAAATTGAACGACTCTTTTTAGCACGTGGATTAGGCACGATCGATGCGTTGAAAAAAGATGCTTTAGTCGGAGAAGTTTGGCACGACCCTTTTAAATTTAAAGACATGAACATCGCAATTAATCGGATTAAACAAGCCATCGTAGCGCAAGCGCCCATTCTTGTTTATGGGGATTATGATGCAGATGGCACCACATCGACAGCGCTTTTACTCAGGGTGTTACGACAGTTAGGCGCAGACGCTAACTTTTATATCCCACATCGTTTTTTTGAAGGCTACGGACCTAATGAAGAAGCTTTTATGCAAGCTGTTAATGAAGGGTATCAACTGATCATCACGGTTGATTGTGGGATCTCTGGCGTAGCCGAAGCCCAACTGTTAAAAGACCATCAAGTGGATTTAATCATCATCGACCATCATCATTTGAAAGCAAAAGTCCCGCATGCGATGGCGATTATTCATCCTGAATATGATGCCGCTTATCCTTTTGATTATTTAGCAGGCGCAGGTGTGACGTTAAAAGTTGTTGAAGCATTAAAGGATGGCCAATTAGAAGCTGATGATTATGTGTTAGCCATGTTGGGAACAGTGGGTGACGTGGTCGTGCTGATAGATGAAAACCGAACCATCGTCAAACGCGGATTGGCTGCGCTTCGAAAAACCACATTACCTGGGTTGTTGGCATTGCTTCGTGTAGGAGAAGTGATTCAGGATGAAGCCGATGAAACGACAGTTGGCTTTGTGATTTGTCCGAGACTCAATGCACCAGGACGGATGGATGATGCGAGCATCGTCGTGGCGTTATTGCTTGTTGAAGAGACAGAAATGGCCATGATGTATGCGAAAGAAATTGATGCGATGAATCAGGAGCGCAAAGCGATCACGAACCAAATCACGGAAGCAGCCATTCAGCTTACTGAGGAAAAAGAAGTAGATGAGCTAAAAGCACTGGTGGTCCATGATCCCAGTTGGCATGAAGGTGTCTTAGGCATTGTCGCATCCAGAATGGTGGAAAAATATGGAAAGGCCGTGGTGGTGTTAACCGATAGTGAAGAAGGATTGATGAAAGGATCTGCTCGTGCACCAGCAGGTTTAAATTTGTTACATGCGTTAACTGACAATGAAGCATTGCTTGCTAAATATGGTGGTCACGAAGGCGCTGCCGGCATGACGCTTGCCATTGATGATCCCAACTTACTAGAAGCAGGTTTAAATCGGACGTTAGCAAAGAGCACTGCACGAAATGGGCTGACAGTTGATATGCATGTCCCATTGGCAGAGCTTGATTTAAACTGGCTAGATGAACTGGCTTGTTTAGCACCATTTGGACAAGGGAATCAAAAGCCGATCGTTAAGCTCTCAGGTGTTACCATTCAACAGGTTAAAAGAATTGGCGCAACCCATGATCATTTGAAATTCACGATGCATCAAAATGAGCATGCCATTGATGCGATCTTTTTTGGTGGTGCGTCCATTTTTATTTATTTGACACAGGGTGCTCGATTTGATGTGTTGTGTGACATTGAACGCAATGAATGGAATGGACATCAAAAGTTGCAAGCCCGTATCATTGATATGAAATGTGATGAGGTGCAGTTATTAGATTTACGTAACCAGAAGCTTGATGAAGCGTATGCGCCTTTCATTAAAGATGGCTTTGTGATCGATACTATTTTTGATTCCAAAGCGTTGTTGAAGTCAGCCTATGCGGCATCTGGGTTTAAAAATGTCGTCTTAAAAAGATTACCGGTCATGACCATGCCATCTCGTCTTCAATTTGTTTTCGTTTATCAGACAGCCAAAACGTATGCCCCTTTTAGATTGACCCCTGATATTCTGGTGTTTTTTGAAAAAGAAGGCATTTCTAAAGGGATGCTGATCTTTATTATGCGGGTTTTCACGGAAGTAGGGTTGATGAGCTATGATGAAGGCATACTCAAATTGAATGAAACGACTGAAAAGGTTGATTTTAAAACGGCACCGGCTTACATGGCACGTGCCACAAAAGTCGCTGTGTATGAATTTTTAGAACTTGCGACGACGGACGAAATGTTGGAATTTATAACGGGTTAAACACAGGAGGCTTTAAAAATGAGGTTAAAGGATTATATAGCAGAGGTTATGGACTTCCCCAAAAAAGGGATTGCGTTTAAAGATATTACCCCAGTTTTACAAGACCCAGAAGCGTTTCAATACGCAGTGAGTCAAATTACCGCTTATGCGAAGACATTAGGGGTTGACATGGTGGCTAGTCCAGAAGCGCGTGGTTTTTTATTTGGTGTCCCTGTTGCCCTTGATTTAGGTGCTGGATTTGTCCCTGTTCGTAAACCTGGGAAATTACCACGACCTGTCGAAACGGCTTATTATGAGTTAGAATATGGCACTGATTCTTTATGCATGCATGCAGATGGGATTAAACCGGGTCAAAAGGTGTTAATTGTCGATGATTTGTTAGCAACAGGTGGCACGATTGCAGCCACCATTGCATTGGTTGAACGTCTCGGTGGTGAAGTGGTCGGATGTGCTTTTTTAATTGAATTACTGGGCTTGCCTGGACGTGACGTTTTAAAGGGTTATGACACATTGGCTTTAACAACGTATGACGTGAGTGAATAAAAAAAGGCAGCTTTATGAATGTCGTCAACTTGATAGGTGAGGGATCGGTATGTCAATCAAATCGTCAGGTCAAAAAGTGTTAAAGCAATTAAAGTGCGCAGGGTATGAAGCTTATTTTGTGGGTGGGATGGTAAGGGATCGCCTACTGGGTCACGAGTTGATTGATGTTGACATTACAACAGAAGCGACGCCGGATCAAGTGTTGACGTTATTTGAAAAAGTCATTCCAACGGGTTTAAAACATGGCACAGTAACGGTTGTGATTGAGGGTCATCCGATTGAAGTGACGACGTTTCGGCTAGACGGTGATTATGTGGATCATCGTCATCCAGAAGGTGTGGCTTTTACAGGTTCGTTAATGGCAGATTTAAAGCGACGTGATTTTACCATTAATGCGATGGCGCAAGGGTTAGATGATGCGTTGATTGACCCTTTTAACGGACAAATTGACCTTGAAGGAGCGATCATTCGTGCTGTTGGAAACCCACTCGTGCGTTTTGAAGAAGATGCTTTGCGCATTTTGCGTGGGATGAGGTTTGTGGCAAAATTAGGATTTGATCTTGAAGAAGAGACTTTGAAAGCAATGCAAGCACACAGTGGGTTACTTGGACAGTTGTCACTTGAGCGGATTCGTAAAGAATTTGAAGGGATCATCGGAGGCGAATATCGTCAAAAAGCGCTTAAAATCATGCGTGATGGCGGTTTGTTTGATCACATTCCCTTTTTCGATGTATTTGCGCGTTGTTGTGATAAAGAAATTGAAAGATTAGATGACTTTAAATTGATGCTATTGCTAACGGAAGCATCTTGTCAGGATTCAGTGGCATTTTTAACGCAATATCCACTTACAAGAGATGAGAAGAAACTCATTAAAGATGTGCATCTTGCTCGTTCCAAATGGAATGACCTTGATAAGGCCTGTGAACGTTTGATTCAATATTATTTTGGTGTTGAAACACTTCGACTGAAGAAAAAATACCAACATTTTTTCGATGCCAAAAACAAAGAGACAAGCGAAGCGTTTAAAGCATTTCGGCTACCGATTGAAAGCAGAAGCGATTTAGCCATTGAACCAAAAGAAGTGATTGCATGGTCAAACGATGTGCCAGGCGCTTGGATTAATCAATTGTTTACTGAAATAGAAGTAGAAGTTGTTTTAGGACGTGTTGAAAATAATAGGAAATCACTTTTAGCTTTTATACAAGAAAGAGGGGTTTTTGATGTTGAAGAAAATTAAATGGGGATTTTTAATCCTCGCATCGATAAGCATTATTTTACTGACTTATGTGGTGACATTGGTCAGATATGCTGAAAGTGACGTCACCCTGTTAGAAGCTTATCACCTATCACTCATGGCTTTGCCAGAGGTGGTTGCTGTCAGACACATTCACCGATTTAACGGTTTGAATGCTTATATTGTGGCAGAAGTTGAACATGAAAGTGGAGAAGATGTTTATTTTTTTGTTTATGAAGCGTCGGTTGCGTATTACTTTTTTCGTTCTCAATTGATTGATGAGCAAGCAGTACGTTCGCGTGCTCAAGCGTTGATTGGCAATGGACAAATCATCAATAGCCAACTTGGCATGTTAAATGGTGTCCCTATTTTTGAAGTCCAACTGACAGATGAAGATGTCATTCATTATGTGGTCATCGACGCTCAAAATGGAGAAGTGATCATGAGTTTTTATATGTAGAGGTGTGTGTGGATGTATCAATTATGGCAACAAGGCGCGCTAAATTTTGGAGAAATATTGGCGATAACATATAAGAAATTAGGCCTTGACGAAGCTTCTTATACGTTTTTGGTTCTTTTTGCACGACTGATGAAAGAGCGGCCATCAGCATGGTCTTTATCAGAAATTATGGAATGGATGACCGTGGATGCCCATGATTGTTCGCGTATTTTCATGGCGTTGATTCATGATGGCTTTTTACTTGTAGAAAGCAAAGAAGATGAAACGGGGCGTCGTAGTGAGCATTATTCTTTGGCACCTTTATTTTTAAAAATTGATGCCCTTTTGAAAAAAGAATCCCAGATGAGTCGTGTTGCTGATTTAGAAGCATTGGCAGAGAAAATTGAACAGATTTTCGGTGCCCTTTCACCGAAAGACATTGAATTAATTCAATATTGGATCAGTGATGATGGCTTTGATCCGAGCCTCATTGAAATCGCCCTTGGTGAGATGCAAATGCACGACATTCGTTCTTTGAAGTATGTGGATAAAATTTTACTTGATTGGAAACGTAAAAACATTTATACGGTAGATGAAGCAAAGCGGAGCTTGATTGACTTTAGACGTTTACGCAACGGCATCCTTGACACAACGCAGTCATCGACTCAAAACCAAGATGCCTATTACAACTGGATCGAGAAAGTTAAACAGGAGTTGAAATAAATGGTTTCGAAAATCCGTGCCCGAGAAATGGTAAATATGATGTGTCAGCTTTACCCAGATGCCCATTGTGAACTGATTCATGCCAATGCCTTTGAATTAACCATTGCAGTCTTATTATCAGCGCAAACAACAGATAAAGGTGTTAATAAAGTCACCCCTAACTTGTTTGCTAAATATCAAACACCAGCTGATTATTTAGCAGTACCGCTGAGTGACATAGAAAATGACTTGCGCGCCATTGGCCTTTACAAAACGAAAGCAAAAAACGTACGTCAATTATGTGAATTATTAATCTCAAATTATGGCGGTGAAATCCCAGGAAATTACGACGATTTAATCACCTTACCTGGTGTCGGTCGGAAAACGGCCAATGTTGTCCTTTCAGTTTGGTTTGGTGTGCCCAGAATTGCTGTAGATACTCATGTAGAACGCATTTCAAAACGGTTAAAATTTGCGCGCTTGAAGGATACGGTTCTTGAAGTTGAACATCGTTTAATGTATCTTTTACCAGAAGAGATGTGGAGTCATGCCCATCATGCCATGATTTTCTTTGGACGTTATCATTGTACGGCTAAACGTCCTAAATGTACGGGCTGTCCTTTAAATGCCATGTGTGGCTACAAAGATAAAGAAAAAATCCAACAATGAGAAACTTTAAGTTTCTTTTCCTTTGTCGGATTTTTCTTTTTTCTTTCTTGGATTGGCAGGTGGTAAAGGAGAGTCTGCGACTGTTTGATAGAGGATTTTGGTACTGCCTTTAACAGAAATGATATCACCATCAAAAGTGAGCTCTTGTCCATACAAGGGATGTTCTGTATCCAAATTGGGTAGTGTAAAAATAATGTTACTCGTTTTGACAGGAATGCTTTTGAAAGCTGCAATCATTTGTGGAAGCGAAAATTTTTGAATCCGTTTAATGGATTTAATGGCAACTTGGGCACAAGCAATCGCATCTTCCATGGCATTATGATGGTTGTCTAACTTAATACTTAAAAGATGTGCGCAATAATCTAAAGAAGCTTTCTGGTGAGTTGGATAAGCTGCTCTAAAAAGGTCTATACTATCAATATATTGAAAGTGTGGCAGTGGAAAATTGTAATGATTACAACATGCAATCAAAACAGAAATGTCGAAGCTTGCAGAATGTGCCACCAAAAGTGAGTTTTTGGTTAATGTGTTAATTTCTGGCCAAATGTCTCCCCATGTCGGTGCATGTTCCACATCCTTTTCAGTTAGACCATGAATTTTAACATTGTAGGAAACAAATTTTCCTGGTGGTTTAATCAGATAATATTTTTGGTCAACAATTTTTGAATTTTTAACAAAAGCAAGTCCTAAAGAACAAGCACTGTTGTATCTATTAGATGCTGTTTCGAAATCAATTGCAATAAAGTCGTAAATCATATTATATTCCTCGTCCATGTAAAGTCTTGTTTTGACGGTGCCACTTTTAATGATAGCTCGTTTACACTTTTAAATGATATCTAGTTTCAACTCGCAACCCCTCGAGGTCATTTCTCGTCCTGTACTGATCACTTCGTGATAAGTCGGACTTCAAAATGCTTGTCGGGGCTGACACGCTCGTTTACACTTTTAAATGATATCTAGTTTCAACTCGCAACCCCTCGAGGTCATTTCTTGTCCTGTACTGATCACTTCGTGATAAGTCGGACTTCAAAATGCTTGTCGGGGTTACCACGCTCGTTTACACTTTTAATTATACCATGCTTGCGGTCATATGGCAATTTATTGTTGGTTCACTTTCATAATTTGTTGAAATTCGAGTGTTATTTGTGGTATAATATTGACAATTGCAAACTTTTTCCAAGTTGAAGGGAGTGAGTCTTATTAGTCATCTATCGGATAAACAAGAAATGATCAAACGCATGATCAATAGACAATATGATCAACTGTTGGAAATGTGCAAACAAGCCAAACGAGAAATTGAATATTTGGATCAGGATTTATTAGGCGGTGGGCGTCAACCACAACTGGAAATTGAAAAAATGGAAGCTTTAATTGGTGCGATTGAGCGCGATATTCAGGTTAAAAAGAAAGAGATGAACAGTCTGATTCTTAAAAATAGATATGAACAATTGGTTTCGCTTTATAAGCAAACACAACACGACGTTCAGTTACTTGAAGCGACGCTTGGAAATGACACACTTGACGATGAAACCGATCAACAAGATGGTTGTGAAGCGTTAGAAAAAAATGCGCAAGCAAAGGTTGCTGCGCCTGCTGTTAGAAAAAGAACAACGCATGAACGCTTGAATTTAAATGTTGCGGACGTCCCACATCTGCATGAAGGGCAAGATAAAGACGTTGTTGCACAAACAAAAAGACGTGTGACGCAACGAGATGACGTTGAAAAAAAGCAAGCAGACATGTTAATGTTGCCACCTGTTTCAATCAAAGAACAATTGCGACAAGAACGACTCCTTTTAAAAGATAAGTACACCACAACTAAGGACGCACTGCCAGAAAACATCCCTCAGATGCCTGTTGCAAAAGAAATCGTTGTCGAGTCGGAACTGATTGTTAGTCAAAAAGATGAAGATGAACACATTCACAACCATTCAGAAATTGAGCTACCTGTGGCACCGTTGCCGGATGTCTTAAAACCCAGTGATGACCTTATTCGTGAAGCAGATTCTTTCAACTCTTTAATGGAAGCTGTGACTCAAGAAGCACCTTTATCAGTTGATCAAGATCAAGTGACGGAGCAAGTGCCAGCGAATAAGAAATTTAAGGGGTTTTCTATTTTCTTGAATGTGATGCTTTATACCGTTTTAATGAGTTTAATTTTAGTTGCGTTTATCATTGGGATGTATCGGCATACACCTGATCATTTACCAAGAATATTTCTGGGGTATTCTATCATGCGTGTTGCCACAGGGAGCATGCATCCAGCATTACGGATGAATACCGTCATTGTGACACGCTTGGTTGATCCAGCATCATTAGAAGTCGGAGAAATCGTGACTTTTATGATGGCGAATGATCGAACGATCACCCATCGCATTCATGCCATATACGAAAATTATCAGAACTTGGGTATATATGGCTTCAGATTAATCGGTGATGCAAATAATGGCATACCAGATGATGTGGTGCACCATGGAGAAAATTTAATCGGTCGTGTCGTCTATCACAGCTATCCACTCGGACAAGCTTTAACCTTTGTATACGATCACTTTTTCTTCATTATTGTCGGTTTTGTGATCGGTTTTGTGATGTTATGGCTTGCAAAGTTGCGTATTAAACGCATAAAAAAGGTATAAAATCGTGAAAAATTTACAAATTAAAATAGAAAAGATCGTTAACGCAGTCTTAATTCAAAAAAAAATTGAAAATTTTCATAAAAATATTGATTTTTTTGATAATATCGGTTACAATAGTGGTATGAATCTTTGTATAGCGTTTTAAAAAATGAGGAGATGAAGTGAAATGTCAAACAAAATTACAATTTATGATGTTGCAAGAAAAGCAGATGTGTCTTTAGCAACGGTCTCACGGGTTTTAAACAACCCGACACGCGTGAAAGAAAAAACGAGAAATCGTGTATTAGAAGTCATTAAAGAATTAGGTTATCGACCTAATGCCATTGCAAGAGGTTTGGCAAGTCGCCGTTCGACGAATATCGGTTTAATTGTACCGACTTTGTCACGCGCTTCTATTTCAGAGATGACCAATGGGATTGCAGACATTGCAGATAAGTATCGTTACTCCGTTTTCTTGAACGTCACGCACAATGAACGCGAATTACAAACAGACTCTTGGGAAAATATGATTGCTTCACAAGTAGATGGTGTGTTACTTGCGAGTGATCAAATGGGTGAAGATCAAATGGATCGTTTATTAAATGAAACGGTTCCGACCGTTTTATTGGGATTTAAAGATAGTCAAAGTCGTGTACCTGCTGTTTTGATTGATTATGCATCAGCGGCTTATGAAGCAACAAAAAAGTTGATTGATAGTGGCAATAAAGACATTGCCTTCTTGACGGTTGAAGAAAAATTCGAAACAAATCCAGAAAAAGAAGCGGGTTATATTAAAGCAGTTGAAGAAGCAGGTTTAACACCTCGTGTTTTGAAGTTTGCTGATAAATTTGAAACGTCTATTGGTGAGTTCAAACATTTCTTCGAACATGAAAAAGCACCTGATGCAGCCCTTGCAATTCGTGATTCCATGGCCATTGGCTTTATGAATGCTGCCATTGATTCTGGATTAAGTGTCCCAGATGATATTGAAATTGTTGGTTTCCAAAATACCCAATATGCTTTGATGTCACGTCCACAACTCAGCACTGTTATGGTTCCTACTTATGACATCGGTGCTGTGTCCATGCGTTTGTTAACCAAGTTAATGAACAAAGAAGAGGAAGAAGTCGAAGAACAAGAAGTGATGTTACCGCATGCTTTTGCTTGGCGTGGCAGTACGAAAAATTAACAGCGTAAAAGTCGGTTTTGAAGACATGCCGACTTTTTTTGCAGCATTCAACACAATTCAACAAAATAGAAATGATTCAAAAAATAAATGAAAGTGTTGTACAACGGTTGGATAAGCCCGTGATTGCACTGGTAAAATCAGGCTACATATGTTATAATTTCACTGATGATTCGGTTAACAAAAGATTGGAGTTTGAATAGTGTGAACAATGAGTTGCTAAAAGAGTTACAGTGGAGGGGTCTTATTAATGATTGCACCGATATTGAAGGATTAGAAAAAGCATTGGATGACAAGCCGTTGTCGCTTTATTGCGGTGTGGATCCAACAGGAGACAGCATGCATATTGGACATTTGTTACCGTTTTTGCTTTTGAAAAGATTTCAACAGAGGGGTCATAAGCCGATTGTTTTGGTTGGTGGGGCAACGGGTATGATTGGAGATCCCAGGCAAACGGAAGAACGTCAATTACAAACAATGGAAGAAGTGGCGCACAATGTCCGTTGTTTAACGCTACAATTGGAACAACTGTTTGGTGAAGCTGTGACTTTTGTGAATAATTATGAGTGGACACAGGGTTTAAGTGTGCTTGATTTTTTGCGTGACTTTGGTAAAAGCTTTAATGTGAGTCAGATGATTGCGAAAGATTTGGTTAAATCTCGTCTAGAAACAGGGATTTCATATACAGAGTTTACGTATCAAATTTTACAAGCCATGGACTTTAATCATCTTTATGACAACTACGATTGTCAATTACAAATTGGTGGCAGTGATCAATGGGGCAATATTGTTTCGGGCCTTGATTTGATTCGTAAAAAGCAAGGACATGAAGCGAAAGCGTTCGGATTAACGTTGCCACTCATTACAAAGTCTGATGGGACGAAGTTTGGAAAAACAGAAAGTGGTGCCATTTGGCTCGATGGAAAGAAAACAAGTCCGTATGAAATGTATCAATTTTTTATTAATACAGCTGATGCAGATGTGATTCAATTTTTAAAGTATTTTACCTTTTTATCTCAAACTGACATTGAAAACATTGAAGCACAATTTACAGCAGCACCTCATGAACGTTTGGCACAAAAAACATTGGCGTATGAAATTGTGAAACTGATACACGGTGAAGCTGCTGTTGATCAAGCCATTCGCATAACAGATGCTTTATTTTCAGGTGAGATTGCCGACTTGACCCGTGCGGAAGTTGAAGTTGGTTTTAAAGATGTTCCAGGCATGACGTTGGCTGAAGACTTAACGCTCATTGATGTGTTAGTTGCAGTTGGTGCGGCCCGTTCAAAACGTGAAGCACGCGAATTCATTACCAATCAATCTATTTCTGTTAATGGTGTGAAGCAAAATGAGCTGTCTTTTGTCGTCGAAAAGAAAATGGCCATTGATGAGACATTTACAGTCATTAGACGTGGCAAGAAAAAATATTTTTTAGTGAAGCATACATAAGGGGAATGTGAGTATGGGGGTCAAAGTTAAAATCTTTGATGAAGAGCATGATAAGGATTTAGAAGAAGCTGTGAATGGGTTTTTAAAAGGGGTGACCAGTGATTGCTTGATTGACATTAAGTATCAGCTTTCACATTTTAGTGATGGACCCGGACAAATTTATTCTTATTCTGCAATGATTATTTATAAAAAGAAAGAGAGCCAATAACGTCATCTGTGTGCGTTAAGTTTTTAGTTTGAAGACATGCCTTGTTTTGAGCGTGTCTTTTTGATATAAGGTTGTGCGCATGTTGCGTTTAATACGTTTTGAAGGAAGTGATGGTTTGTTAAAGCAGCTTTTTCGTTATGTCGGTGTGTATAAAAAAGAATCCATCCGTGCGATTGTAACCGTATTGTTTGAAATCGGATTGGAAATGTCGATTCCATTGCTCATGGCGATGGTGATTGATCGGGGGGTTGCAACTCAAGATCGGGGGAATATTTTTTTATTTGGTGGTTTGATGATTCTCGCAGCGATGACCGCGCTCATATTAGGGACGCGTTCGGGGCGTGACTCAGCCCTTGCATCTGCTGGATTTGCAAAAAATTTGCGACAAGTGATGTTTCATCAAGCGCAAGATTTTTCCCATGAAAACATGGATGAATTTTCTCGTTCAAGTTTGGTCTCGCGCATGACAACAGATGTCACAAATGTTCAAATGATGTATCAAGTCGCTTTTTTACGCGTGTTGGTTCGTTCACCATTGATGGTTTTGGTCTCATTTATGATCGTGTTGACCATGAATCCATGGCTTGCGTTTATTTTCTTATTCGCTGTTCCACCACTTGGCTTGATCATGTTTGTTTTCATCACAAAAGCCCATGACATCTATAAGAAAATCTTCAAACATTATGACCATCTTAATAATGTCGTCAGTGAAAATTTAAGTGCGATTCGTGTTGTTAAAGCCAATGGAACAGCTGGAAGTGAAGTGAAAAAGTTTACGAAAATTACAGAAGACTTGTACACTGATTTTGTGAAAGCTGAAAGTTTACTTGCGCTTAATATGCCCATTGCACAAGCAACCATTTATGCGTGTATTTTAGTGATTTCTTTTTTGGGCGCACGTTCAGTGGTCAGTGGAGAAATGTTAACAGGTGAATTAATGAGTATTTTGACGTATACGTTTCAAATGTTGATGGGTGTCATGCTATTGTCATTTGGTGTGACGCTTTATGTGAGTGCACGACCTGCCATCGCCAGAATTTTAGAAGTGATTCATGCAGATGTCACGTTAGTGAGTAAAGAAAATGCTGTTACAACGGTTAAAGATGGCAGTCTTGTTTTTGATCAGGTTTATTTTAAATACCATCAAGATGAGAAGTTTGTTTTAGAAGGGATAAATTTGAGCATCCCACATGGTGCAAAGGTCGGTATGATTGGTGCTTCAGGCGCTTCTAAGACGACATTGGTGAGTTTGTTATCGCGTTTATATGATGTCACAGAAGGTTCAGTCCAAATTGGTGGCGTTGATGTCCGTGAATATGAGTTAAAAGCACTTAGACGCGCGGTATCGGTGGTGTTGCAAAAAAATGTGTTATTTTCGGGTAGCATTCGAGACAATTTGCTGTTTGGAAATGTTCATGCCACTGATGAAGCACTCATCCGCGTTTGTGAAGTTGCAGGTGCGATGGAATTTATCGAACAGTTGCCAGCTGGCTTTGAAACGCGTATTGATGAGCTCGGGACTAATTTATCAGGGGGTCAAAAGCAACGACTGTGTATCGCAAGGGCATTGCTTGCGCGTCCGAAGGTACTGGTGCTGGATGATTCCACATCTGCCGTTGATGTGAAGACAGAATCAGACATATTTGCAGGATTTGATCAATTTAACAGTGATGCAACGGTAATTGTCATTAGTGCACGGGTGTCATCGATTAAAGACATGGATATGATTATCGTTGTTGATGATCATCACATTGATGGCGTGGGAACGCATGATGAATTGTTAGCATGTAGCACGATCTATCGTCAAATTTATGAGATGCAGCAAGAAATGGAGGTAGACGTCGCCCATGAGGAATAGTGATTGGAGTAAAGATAACCATCGGTCGAAAAAAAAGACAGTTAAAGCACTGGGTCGCTTATTTAAGTACATGTCCCAACATTATTTTGGGGTCATGATCATTGTTTTAGCAGCCACTTTCTTTTCAACATTTGCTGGTGTCCGAGGGGCGCTGTTTTTACAGACCGTTGTAGATGATTTTGTGCTGCCTGCTTTAGGAACTGTCATCATGGATGCTTCCGGTATCACCATTTTAGAAACACCAGGTGTTTTTGATGCCGCTGGGATGATCAGAGAAATCATGGTGATGGCACTCATTTATGCAGGCGGTGCAGTTGCAACCTTTTTGTTGTATTTTTTAATGGTGCGCGTTTCTGGTGGCATTCAACGCATGATTCGTGATGATTTGTTTAAAAAAATGCAGACATTACCGATTAACTATTTTGATGGCCAGCTACATGGGGATCTCATGAGTAAAGTGACCCATGATGTGGATGCCATGCGTGGGATGTTATCGCAATCTTTACCTGAAATCATCCGTGCTTTATTTACATTGGTTGTCACCTTTGTTGGGATGGTGATGCTAAGTCTTTCTTTAACAGCTGTTGTCGTTGTGGCTGTGTTGATTCAAGTTTGCATGGCAAAATGGGTGACTGGGAAGAGTAAAGCAGGGTTTATTTCATCGGCTAAAGCCATGGGTGAGATGAATGGCTATATCGAAGAGATGCTCGCAGGTCACAAAGTGGTGAAAGTTTTTGCGCAAGAGGAGAAAGTCAAAGCTGAATTTGATCTGCTAAATGAAGAACTAACAGATCATCTGCGGACAGCCAATCGCTTCTCTAACATGCTCTTTCCTTTATTGATTGCGATGGGGCAAGCTTTGTATGGCTTTATTGCACTTGTAGGTGGCATTTTGGTGTTAAATCCTAACAGCGCTTTGACCGTTGGTGCTGTCGCGAGCTTTTTATATTTAAGTCGAACATTTGTACATCCTATTGGTCAAATTTCCGTACAAATCAATGCGATTATTAAAGCCTTAGCTGCAAGTGATCGCATTTTTGATACGCTAGATGAAGCATCAGAAATAGATGAAGGGACTGTTACGTTAGAACAATCAAAAGGGCATGTGGTCTTTAAAGATGTGACATTTGGCTATCAAGATGAAACATTGGTGTTACGTGGCATTAGTTTTGAAGCAAAGCCGGGTCAAAAAGTGGCAATCATCGGGAAAACAGGTGCCGGTAAAACCACCATCAGCAATTTAGTTTCAAGATTTTACGACATTCGTTCGGGGCAAATTACCCTCGATGGTCATGACATTCAGACGTTAACCAAAACAAGCTTGCGTCAGCATATGGGCATGGTGTTGCAAGATACGCGCTTATTTACAGGTACCATTGCTGATAATATTAAATATGGTCGACCAGATGCAACGCGCAACGAGATTAAACTCGCAGCAAAACTCGCCCGTGCGCATGATTTTATTGAGCGATTGCCGAAAGGGTATGACACTGTGATCACAGATAATGGTGGGTCGCTTTCTGTCGGACAATGTCAATTATTGGGGATTGCCCGGGTCTTAATGATGGAGCCTGCAGTTGTTGTTTTAGATGAAGCAACCGCTAATGTTGATACCTTAACTGAGGCACGGGTTCAAGAAGGATTTAAAGTGCTAATGGAGAGTCGGACATCGCTTGTGATTGCTCATCGCTTGTCGACCATTAAAGATGCTGATTTAATTTTAGTCGTTGACAAAGGACAAATTATTGAACAAGGAACTCACGAAGGGTTACTTGCAACAGGTGGCAGTTATGCCAGTATGTATCAAAAAAGTGTGGGTTAAAGCGATGGGGAACAAAAGGTTTCCGATCGCTTTTGTCATGTTTTTCTTTAAAGTCGCATAAGCTAGTTTTGACATGAGTAGAAATGAGGGGGACTTTTCATGAGTTATAAATTTAATCTAGATCACACACTGGAGATTGCAGATGTTCACGATATGATTACCATTGATATTAAGCCGGAAACACGATGTTTGGTGACAGGTAGCGATATCGAAATCCACGGCTACTTAGCATTCAGAGGCTCCTATTTAACACCTGATCTTGGCGAAGCACCCTTTGACGGCAGCGTGCCACTTGATATTACTTTACCTTACTTAGGGGGTGAGCCTGATGTGAAGCCGGAAGTGATTTCTTTTGATTATCGTGTGATCAATAAAGAATCATTGACACTCAATCTTGAAGTTGAATTAAAAGGCTATCAAGAAGCAAATAACCGTGAAGCCATCATGGATGCTTGGATGGATCCAGTCGTTGAAGAACCTGTTTATGAAGAAGTGGTGATTGAACCCTTTGATTTTGTCACGTCTTCCTCACATGAAGCAGAGCAAGTGTTTGAAAAAGCATGTCACGCAAGAGAGGAAGCACTTACTGAATCAGAGATTCACATGGAAGTGATCGAAGCAGATCACGCCATTTTTGTTGAAACAGTTGAAGATGAGGTTTTAGAAGTACGACAGGAAGCTTTTGTCGACGTTGCTGAATTGGAAGTCTCAGAGGAAGAACGAGAAGTCTTTGTTGATCGGGTTGAAGCAGAAGCAGTCGAAGAACAACAGGAAGCTTTTGTCGACGTTGTTGAATTAGAAGTCTTAGAGGAAGAACGAGAAGTCTCTGTTGACCATGTTGAAGCGGAAGCATGCGAAGAACAACAGGAAGCTTTCGTCGACGTTGTTGAATTAGAAGTCTTAGAGGAAGAACGAGAAGTCTCTGTTGATCGGGTTGAAGCAGAAGCAGTAGAAGAACAACAGGAAGCTTTTGTCGACGTTGTTGAATTAGAAGTCTCAGAAGAAGAACGGGAAGTTTCTGTTGATCGGGTTGAAGCGGAAGCAGTCGAAGAACAACAGGAAGCTTTTGTCGACGTTGTTGAATTAGAAGTCTTAGAGGAAGAACCGGAAGTCTCTGTTGATCGGGTTGAGACAGAGGTGTTTGAAGAGATTCCATATTCGCCTTTAATTGCCATTGAAGAACGGATGGTCGACATTGAGTCACTTGCATTCGAACCTGTAGAAGCTTTGGAAGCAGCGGAAGAACCTGTTGTAGAAGTTGAAGCAGTGTCTCCTCCTGTGGCGGAAGTCGTTCATGAAAGACGGTCCCCTCATTTATCAGAAAGTGCTGCGGCATTAATGGATGAATTATTTGCCATGAAACGAGGAACTGCTTTTAAAGAGAAAGAAAAACAGCGCATGCGTCATGAAGTGACCACAGTTGAAAAAGTGGCAGAACCCACCCCAATGAAAGCAGTTTTAAAACCTATTTCAGTAAAAGATGTTGAACCTGTTTCAGTGAAAGAAGTTGAGGTGATACCTATTGAGATGGAAATGGAAAACATTGAAAGTGAGGAAGTGATGGCAAAAGAGGAAGTTGCACCGATTGAAAAAGAGGTTGAAAGCATCGAAAAAAGACCACCTGTGATACACATGGATTCTGTGGCACAACAATTTGCAGATGGTGAAACGACCATTAAAATGATCTATGTGAAAGAAGAAACAGTGACGCTCGGTGGGATTCTTGAACGTTACACGGCGACCCTTGATGATGTATGGAATTTATCAGCGTTAGCGAATGGTGTGTCTGTTGGTGATTGTGTGATGCTACGCTATGAAAAAACGCTCTGATGTTGCTGCTTTTGTCCAAGCGCACTACGACATTGATGTGCGTCGTTTGGCGCAATTAACCGATAAAGTTTTTAAGCTAGAATCAAGTCAAAAGGCATATTTATTAAAATTTGCGAACGGGGATGAGGACTTTGTGATGAAGCAGCTTTATGCCCATAAAGAATTGCCAGAAGTGGTTTTGCCGATTTACGAAACCCGTTCTGGTGCGCGCATGGCACAAGGAAAGGATGGATTTGCTTATTTAACTGATTATGTGGCGCAAACACCGATGCCATTTGAAAGTCGGGTACGTGATTATGCCAAGTTGTTAAATCAGCTGCATGAAGCGACTGAGGTCACAGTGGATAAAAACGACGATGAAGTGTTTTGGATGTATGAAACAGATTACAGACGTTTAGAAGAAAATTTTGTGACCCTTGAGACAATGATGGGCCAGTATGAAATAAAACTGTCTCGTTCACCTTTTGAATGGCAAATTCTCATGATGTATCCGTTAATGTATGGGATGTATCGGCGCAGTGATGACGCCATGAAAAAGTTTTATCGACTGTTAGGGCGGAAAAAACAGTTACCGATTGCCATGACGCATGGTGATGTGAATGTCGCCAATGTGTTACCGAGTGCGAAGAAAAACCATTTGATCAACTTTGAACACAGTGTTTTTGATATCCCAACCCACGACATGCTGAAATTTTTATCTCATTATCATCAATCGAGTAGTACAACGAAAACCATTACTGATTATTTGAAGTCACAAAAAAATCAGTTGATCATCCATCATTTTTTTATGAAAAGTCTCTGTATCGATCTTTTATGGTTGACCCAGCATTTAAGTGGCAATACGCTGATTGATATTTCACTCTTAAATGAAAAATTAGCACCTGGGTTAATTGCCATGAGCATTTATGATGAAATGAATGCACCGAAAAAACCAGCGAAAAAATCTGAGAAGAAAAATGTTGAAAAATCCGAAGATAAATGAGCGAAGCATGTCTATTGATGGGCATGCTTTTCATATGTTTAAGTAAGGGGTGGTAGGATGTCTGGCTTTCGCTTATTTTGTTTCAAACAGTTTTTCAAAGTGCATGTTTTTTGCTTACTCATGATGGTGATCTTTCGACTTTTTATGCATGTACAGTTGGGATTCATGTTGTGGATGGCCATTTTTTTCTCGACCCTCGGAAGCGGGATTTATTTGTCTCATAAGCCTTATATGATCACGAAAGATATTTATGCCATCATGGCAGTGTCGAGTTGTCTTTCTTTATCCATTATTGCCCAGCGATTTCTTTGGATTGCTTTCAGGATTGACTTGATGAATATGATGTACTTTTTTCTTGCCATGTTCATGTTTGCTTTCATTGCAGCGAGTGCCATGAAGCTTAAACGTCGTAAAAAGAAAAAAAGGATTAAAAAAAGGATCAATTGGTTAAAACGACTGTCATATATCGGGTGGGGATTCTTGATGTTCTTGTTTTTTTATCAATTGATGTTGAGCTATTTGCTACGCCCGAATTTTTTAACCGTGATGGCTTTGTCGATTTCTCACGGTAACTTGCTCTTAATCATGTGGACGTATGTTGATGTAAAGCAGTTATACGAACCGAGAAAAAGGCGACGTTAATGACGATGGTTTAATAAAATCATGGTTTTATGAGAAATAGTGTGTTATACTAGGAGTGGTTCATTTTTTGATGAGGAGGTTACGACGATGAATGTCACCTTTGTGGTTAATTTAACAGTGGCCATTATGGCAGGGATTATTGTAGGACTTGAACGTCAATGGCAACATAAAATTGCAGGCATGCGAACGACGGCATTGGTTAGTTTTGGTGCCTGTCTCTTTGTCACATTATCAGTTTTTATGGCTGGTGATGACAGTAGTCCGACGAGAATTGCAGCCCAAGTTGTTAGCGGTATTGGTTTCCTCGCTGGAGGTGTCATTATCCGTGATGGTTTTTCCGTTTCAGGAATCAATACAGCAGCCATCATTTGGTGTTCAGCTGCGATTGGTTCCATCATTGGTGCGGGTTATCGCTTAGAAGGGATTGTGGCTGCTTGTATGTTGATGTTCGTCAATATTGTGTTACGAAGTTTATCACGAAAAGTAGACAATTTTCTTCTTTCTGATTCGACGCATTATTATGTGTCGGTGAAATGTGGTCATGAAGATGAGATTAAGGTTCGAACGAAAATATTGCATACGTTAAACGCATTGGGTCTTGATTTTAATCAAATTACATGTAGTTCTGTCAAAGAAGGGCGCGTTGACATTTTGATCGATTTAGAAGTGAATGCACATGAAAGTAGCACACCGATTAGGATTAAAAGTTTGGTTGAAAAACTCCTGACAGAACGTCGAATTTTACAAGTCCACAACATTGGTGCTGATCTGGAAGAGCGTGGCTTAACAGACAAGCATGAATAAAAGGTTGACAAGGTCAACCTTTTTACGTGTTACATTTTTTGATCGAGTCGTGTCCATTCCGGTGTGTCCAATAGCACGCCTGTGTACTGCTGAACCAAAAGCGGCAAGCTGGCTAATAATTCAGTATAATTCATGGTTTGTTCATAAAGTGCATCTAAATTAACTTGACCATTGACAATGAGATCGTAAACTGTGTCATAAAAGTGGGTTGGAAAATACAGACGTGCATATAAAAAATGCCACTCGCTCGGCGTCAGAGGATCCGTTTGTGAAACATGTGCGACGACCCTTTCGACAAGGACCATGTTGTTTGTTTCAAGGAATAAGTAACGTAAATATTCACAGTAAATTCTTGAACGGTTATCCAAGATTAAATAATCAGGCATGAAGCATTGATACAGGGGTGTATCAGGTTTAATTCTAGCATGACAGAGTGAGGTGGAAAAAACAGTTGATTCGACAGGTTTTAAAAGTCGGTAAGCTTCTTCGCTTAAATGAATGTAGTAGGTGGCAATGTCAAATAAAATGGCACGCATGGTGGGTGGTGTCTTATCCAATGCGAGGTTCAGGTTGTCCTCGTGAATCTGATTTTTTTGAAGCCATTTAATTTTAAAATGTTCGGCGAGTGGATATTCAGCTGGATAAAGGATGGGAACACCTAACTGTGATTCAGTAATGGTTTGATGAAGTTTGAGGGTTGTGTAAAGACAGAAAAAATGAACGTCTCGAATCAGGAGCGTCGGTGCATTTTCCACTGTAAAAATATGACTAAAATACGGTGAAGCGTTGATAAATTTAAGAAGATGAAAAAAAGTAGTGTTCTTTTGACTACCAACTGGTATAATATAAGTAAATGTTTTTCCATGGTCGATGTAATAAATTTCGCCGAAGGCTTGTAATGTTGTTGCATCAAGGTTGTAAGAAAAACTGATTAAATCACGCATAACGATCACCCTTAGTGAAGTCTATGCAAAAAAGGATGAAAAAATGTTATTTAATATCATGATTGAATCAGCCATTTTAGCCAATTTATTGGCGCAATTGGTGAAAATACCGATTTATTATGTCAAGCATAAAACATGGCGAGTTGGGTTAATGCTCTCAACAGGTGGGATGCCGTCTTCACATGGGGCGTTTGTTTCGGCTTTGGCAACGTCTGTCGCGTTGGAAACCGGTGTAAGTAGTGTACACTTTGCCATCGCATTTGTCTTGGCAGCTGTTGTGATTTATGATGCGACGGGCATTAGAAGGCATGCAGGAAAACATGCAGCCATGTTAAATAAATTAATTGCGGATTTGAAAGAACTAAAAGAAAGTCCCAACTTGATGAAACGGTTTAGTGATCCCCAATATCACAAGCAGTTTAAAGAATTACTTGGACATGAGCCAGCTGAAACATTTTGGGGTGTTGTGTTTGGGATCACAGTCGCCATTAGCTATCGGTTGTTGGTGATTTAGTCTTATCAAAGAAGATGCCTTGTTCAGATGGTTCACCCACCCATTATTTTAAGCTTTTCACATGCCGTGTTGATCAAAAGGCGTTAAAAATAACGAAGAAAACATTTTCTTATGCAAAAGTTGCAAAAAGAGAAGATGTTTTTTTGTTTTCTGCGTATGTAATAAATAGGGGGATCTTTTTAAGTTACGACTTTTCGTAGAAAATAAGACTGTACAAAGGAGCTGTAATGATGTATAATGACAGTAAAGAACAACGTAAAGTGATTCTTCCGACAAACGATTTAAATTTCAAACGCTTGTTTGCTTCGCCTGAATTAATTCATATTAGTGAAGGATTTCTTCAAGACTTAGCAGCGTATGATCCACTTGGAGGTCTTCGTATTTCCGCTCTTTCCATCGAAACGCCTTATAACTTTCAAGAGGTGAATCAGCTTCGATCTCATCATGAACATCTTTTACTCAACACAGAAGTGGACTATGCTTGTCGAGATGAAAATGGGAGTCGTTTCTTACTCGAAATGCAAAAACGAGACCAGACTTATCTTGAGGAACGTGTCGCTTATAACATTGGTCAAAAATTTGCGCAGCATTATGCGCGTACAACGGACAAAACGCAATCAAAATATGCCAATTTAAAACCAGTTATCGGCGTTATCATTTTAGAAGATAACCATTTCAAAGATGAGATCGCCATTCGTTTTTTACGTCCATACGATTTTAGACATCAAGTCTATAAAAATAATTTAAACTTAGGACTGGAAATTTACGTTGAGATCAACAAAGACACATCGAAGTTACCGAAAAACTTACAATTATGGCTGGCATATTTCAAAACAGGACGTGTACCAGAAGAAGCACCATCTTATTTACAGGAGGCGGCTACCATGTCAGAAATTACTGCGTTTACAAAAGAAGAGCGAGAGTTGGCTGATCTCATTGATCGACTAGAGCAAAAACGCCTTGCTGAAGAGGAAGCTAGAAGGTTAAAACATCTTGCTGAAGAGGAAGCTAGAAGGTTAAGACATCTTGCTGAAGAGGAAGCTAGAAGGTTAAAACATCTTGCTGAAGAGGAAGCTAGAAGGTTAAGGCATCTTGCTGAAGAAGAAGATAGAAGGTTAAAACATGAAGCGGTGAGGATTGAATTAGAAACTGCAAGGACAGAAGCAGAAGTTGCAAGGACAGAAGCAGAAGTTGCAAGGACAGAAGCAGAAACGACAATGACAAAAGCAAAAACGACAATGACAGAAGCAAAAGCTTTGATGGCTGAGGCGGAAGTTGTCACTGCTGAAGCAGTAAAAAGCATTGAACAAGAACGTAGGAGGGCAGAAGCGGAAAAACTGGAAATAGCAAAAAGCCTTTTGCAAACAAATATGCCAGCAGGTGAGGTTGCTAAACATGCCAAGTTGTCCATTGAACAAATAAAAGCACTGATTGTTTAGGTCGTATCGAAGCAAATGGAGGGTACATCTGTTGATAAGACATGTTGAGAATTGATGTGAAAATGTCAGTTCTCACTGGTAAAAACAAGAAAATTAGTGTATAATGAACGAGTTGTGCAAAAAGAAAGCACAAGAAAAATGACTGTGTTTATTCACTAGGAGATGAAGAGTTATGCCACTTACCGCTGGAATTGTCGGCTTGCCAAATGTTGGAAAATCAACCTTATTTAATGCGATTACGAAATCGGAGATTGAAGCAGCTAATTACCCCTTTGCAACCATTGAACCTAATGTAGGCGTGGTCACCGTGCCTGATGCACGAATCACGGCTTTAACTGCTTTAATTAAACCCGAAAAAACCATTCCGACAACTTTTGAGTTTACTGACATTGCTGGACTTGTTAAAGGTGCGTCGCAAGGAGAAGGCCTTGGAAATAAATTTCTTGCCAACATTCGTGAAACAGATGCCATTTGTCACGTGGTTCGGTGTTTTGATGATGAAAATATTATTCATGTAGAAGGGAGCACTGATCCAACACGTGATGCAGATGTCATTAATCTAGAATTAATTCTTGCGGATATGGAACAAGTCGATAAGCGATTGGCACGTTTAGGAAAAGCTGCTAAATCTGGAGATAAAGCCGCCAAAGCTGAAGCTGAGGTTTTAGAAAAAGTTAAAGCTGGCTTTGAAGAAGCATTACCGGTACGTGCACTGGGATTATCAGAAGACGATGTCGCCATCATTAAACATTTAACCCTGCTTACACTAAAACCCATCCTTTATGTGGCTAATGTGGCAGAAACTGATTTAGCTGATCCATCGCAAAACCAACATTTAGCCCAGTTGAAAGCTTATGCGGCAAAAGAAAATGCAGCTGTCGTCGTGATCAGTGCTAAAATTGAAGAAGAAATAGCAACCTTGGAAGATGAAGACAAAGCGTTGTTTTTAGAAGACTTGGGCATCGAAGAAAGTGGACTTGATCAATTGATTCGAGAAGCTTACCGCTTATTAAACTTAAAAACATACTTCACGGCAGGTCCAAAAGAAGTGCGTGCGTGGACATTTCGGGATGGGATGTTAGCCCCGCAGTGTGCGGGAATTATTCACGGAGACTTTGAACGTGGTTTTATCCGTGCTGAAGTGATGACTTTTGAAGATTTAATGACGCACCAAACAGAAGCAAAAGTAAAAGAAGCAGGGAAATACCGTTCGGAAGGAAAAACTTACGTGGTTCAAGATGGCGATATTATGCTATTTAGGTTCAATGTGTAAGTGTTTGAGAAGATGCTTTGACTCTGTGGAAAATTGTAGAAATACGTCCCTTTGACCTTTTGTAAGTTTTGACAAAAATGATCTGATCAGCTATAATGCTTCAATATAACCGTTGGTTAAAGCATGAAAGGAGCATGATTAAGGATGATCAAAAAAATTAAAAAAGGAACAGCTGTGGTCTTAACGGCTACTTCATTTTTAGTGGCATGTCAAGCTGATCAGCAAAGTGAAGATCAATTAAGTCATCATTTGGATGAACAGTGTCACCTTAACGATGTGTTAAATATCAGGCCGATTACAGATGAAGGTATGCTTTACATGATGGATGAGATGTTTGACGCCGCCACATCCATGGAACTGGCTAAATCTTTTGGTGTCAGTCAAACAGATTTGGTCTTAGGTCCTTTTGAAGATTTTTATGGTGTCATTGAAATTGATGACGTTAGTGATTCGTTGACGGCTTATTTTGCTAACCATTCGACTGACGGTTTACCGCTCCTTTTGAAATTTTTCCTCAATTATGAAGCTGTTCCATTTTCAGTGGTGGGGAGTGGATGCGAAGCATATGCACCTTATTTTTTATTTTTTTTAGCAAGAGGCTACGAAATTGATTTGGAATTCACCATTCATGATGCTTATTTGTTGCCAGACAGTACCAATAAATTAACCATGGCTTTATTTACCGATCCTCAAAGAGAAGTGATTACGGATGATGATGCCATTGTCTTTCGTCGACCAGAACATGCAAGGATTTTAAACAATGATTTAATCGTGGGAACAGGTGAAAATAGGGTTGAAGTCATGAGGCGCTATCAGGAAGTGCACGTACGTCAAGAGAATCAGCAGTTTATGGATTTGTGGGTAGCACCTGAATTTGAAATGGATGAATTTGACTTGGTTGCTTTTCCAGAGCTCCATATTCAAGTACATCCTGGTGAAGACATTCGTTTGCAGTTTTATACCAGCCCTCAACCGGGAGCTGGGTATGCGTTGGAAAATTATTTAATCATCGGTCTTTTAAATTGGGAGCAAGTCCGGATTAATGGAGAACCGTTCTTCATCGTTGATACTGCTAATCATGGGTTGAATCATGTGAAAGATCATGGCTATTTGATCCTTGATGGGATTGATGAAGTCGGTTATCATGAACTTGTGTTCTTCCTCATTGAAAATCCACTATTACCTAATTCACTTGCCAACTCCTTTCCACAGCGTGCATCTAATCGCCTTTTAGTTGAAGTTGTAGCGGAGTGAGACATGTGAAGGAGTGGTCTTATGCATGTGTTTAAGCGTGGATTTATTAGCATTATCCGCCGACCTATTAAATTTCTCATTTTATTTTTAGTGACAGTTGTATTAGGAAGTTTAACCTTAGGGGCTGTTTCGATTTCAAGAGCCATTCGTCAAACGGAGGTCAATTTATTGCAACAGATTCCGCCTGTTGCGACGATTAGAGCCGATACGGATGCCATCGTTTCACATTTTGAGCGCTATGATGAATGGCTAGAAATCGAAAGCTTGAATCGTGGTATTTTTGAGCTGATGGGTCAGTTGCCGTACGTACGGCTTTTTGATTATGCCATTTTTGCAGGCTTTTATAGCAATGAATTCTATTTCCCACTTGATACGAGTCTTTATTTAGATGTTGATTGGTTGGCAGAAGAAGTGATCATGCAAGAACTTACTCGAAGAAGTCATCGCATGATGGGAGAAGCTTTTGAAGTATTTGAAGATATTAAAGGTATTCGTTATCCAGCTATTTTAGAGATGGCGGCAGGTGTGATTGAATTGGTTTCAGGACGAACGTTTACGACGGAAGAAGTCGAAAATGGTCATCCTGTCATGCTCATACCAGAAGGATTTGCTTTGGCTAATGGATTGGGGATTGGCTCAATGATCACTTTTGAGCAACGTATTTATGAGACGTTTGATGATTTTACAGGTCGATTTATCGGACTTTTTAGACCAGGAGCTCAGCTACGTGTAGCTGAAGAAGTTCAGCTTGAAGTTATCGGAATTTTTAGACCCACCGTGGAAATGAATGATGAGATGAGTCTGATTGATTTTCTTAATCATGTGGAACTAAATGGGCGTCGCATGTATGTGCCATTTGCCATTGCGGATGCAAATTTTCAATTTTATCGAACTCATGTTGAAATTTATTTTCCAGAGCAACTTGATTATTTTCCAGAAACAAATTATCATGACATCGTATTTGTCTTAGATGATCCCCTTCATTTAGAAGCTTTTAATGTCGCTGCTACTGCATTCATTCCCCCTTTTTATGTGATTGAAGACTTACGGACTGAGTTTGGGCACATGACCGATGTGCTGGCTCAATTTCAGGGGATATCAACGGGTCTATTTATCGGAACGATATTAGGCTCGTTTGCCCTTCTAGGCTTGCTAATCTTGCTATTTTTATCAGATTCAAAGGTAGAAGTTGGCATCTATTTAGCGCTTGGCATGCCTAAAGTTAAGATCATTTGCCAGATGTTAATAGAAGTTTTGATTGTGACGACTTTCGCCCTTGTCGTTTCGTTGTTGACGGGTCATTTAATGGCACAGCGACTGACTTATATGATGTTAAATGAACAACTCATCACGCATCCTTTTGTCGTTCCCAATGAATTGATGATCGGTCGAGACTTTAATGCGATGGGATTTGGGATTCAAATGACAGCAGAACAAATGGTAGAAGCTTATGACTTCACATTGGGTCAAAACGGCATTTTAGCCTTCTTTGTTAGCTTTGTCTTCATTATGATGTTAGCAACCATTTTACCAACGACCTATCTTTTAAAACTTAAATCAAAAGATATCTTATGATGAAGCTGGCGTATTTAACTTTTGGTCATTTTATGGTACAATGATTTTAGTGGCTTTTTTTCTTATCAACTTGAAGGTTAAAGGAAAACATGTGAAAAGCTTCTTCAGATGAGTGAGTGATAAATAATGGAAAATTTAGAAAGATTACAAAAAGTGATTGCGGCAGCAGGTGTGACATCTCGTCGCAAAGCTGAAGCATTAATAACGACAGGTGTCGTTAAAGTAAATGGAAAAACAGTGAAAGAACTTGGAACGAAAGTCTCATCAAAAGACAAGATTGAGGTCAATGGTGTCCCCATTCATAAAGAAAGTCATGTTTATTTATTAATGAATAAACCACGCGGTTGTGTGACGACAGTTAAAGATGAGTTTGACCGTCAGACTGTGATGGATTTGATTGGTACAAAAGTTGCAGCACGTGTTTACCCAGTCGGACGCTTGGATTATGACACAGCAGGTGTGCTGCTTTTAACCAATGATGGTGATTTTGCTAATAAAATGATGCATCCACGAACGCATATTCCCAAAACTTACTTAGCAAGGGTTAAAGGAATTGCAACAAAAAGCACCCTCAAGCCTTTGCTTAAAGGTGTTAAAATTGATGGACATGTAACCGCACCAGCAGTCTTTCAAGTTTTAAGTGTTGATAAAGAAAATCAATCAACCCTTGTTGAACTGATCATTCATGAAGGGCGTTATCATCAAGTTAAGAACATGCTTGAAGCAGTGGGTCATCCTGTTAAAAGGCTTCGTCGTGATCGCTTTGCTTTTTTGGATGTCAATGGTGTGGCGCAAGGGAAGTTTCGACATTTAACGAAAAGTGAAGTGAAAGCATTGCTTCGACTAGCAGATGAAGAAGCGAGCGAGAAGATGCCCATTCGTGCAACAAAAGGGATGCGACAGTATTGATAAAGGCGCATCGCTTAGTTTAAGTTCAATCGAATGGTATACCTTTTCTGATCCAAGTGCTCGTTAATCACATAATTCAAAGACGTATGAGTGGATACGTCTTTTTTTATTAAAAACGCAAGAATGGGTCGTTCTGTTCGGATGTGATGAATACTTTCTAGTAGGCGGGTTTCAAGTGCTTGATCGGCTTCAGGCAGGCGATAAAAAATACTACGAACACCATGTTTAATCAAGGTTAAGACAGTTTGATCAGAAGTTACAATGGTGAAGTTTTTGTCGGTTACGGCGATGGAGACAAAGAAGATATAACCGTTGTTTTTAAGCTGAGCCAGTACTTCCTTTGACGGATCGTTTAGATTTTTCAAGTCAATAACAGGAAAAATAGGTCGATCAGAGGTTAATTTGGAGGCGTCTAGCATGCTCATCATGCGCATAAAATTGAATGTAAGTGGCTGCTGAGAGAGGGCATCATAAATGTGCTCTGAAAATGTATAAAGTGTCTGTCGATTCGTGTTATAAACCAGATTTTTAAGTTGCATTCGAGCTGTTGCGTGCGTCGTATAATAATGAATGATTTGATCAATTAATGCACGGTCATCATCTTTTTTTGCATGAGATTTCAATTTTTCAACTAGTTTAACAACGCCATGTTCAGGTTCCTTTTTTAATGTGTCGACAATATGATGAAGGATCATGCCTTTGGGTAATATATTTAACATATAACTTCAACTCCTTAAGAATATTATATGAGTTGTTGTCGATCGAATTGCCAATGACTTTCCTACGCTCCGACAAAAAACAGACGGAGGTTAAGCTATAATAAGTCAAACAAAAAAATTTTAAAAGGAGCATACAAGGTCATGGAAATGTTATTATTCCTCGGTCAAAGCCTCTTTTACGACGCGTTGATATTGAGTTCTGTTAGTTGGGTCGTCAAAAAAAAAATACCTGTTTTAATCTTTTTAACAGCAGTTGGTGTGAGTTTCATTGTGAGTCTGATTTTGTTTCTCACGGTGCCACTTTTTCTCATGGTTGTACCACTGTTAACAGTCAGTATTGCATTTTGGCCGCAAACATTAAAAGGGTATGGAATAATAACGTTGTATTTTTATGCGTTGAGTGCATTTCTGTCAGGGATCTTACATATACTGAGGTACTTCATGGAACTGGATCGGATGCCGATTGGTTGGTTTTTGGTTTTTGGTTGTGTGATAGCTGTGATAAGCACCGTTTCTTTTATGCTCAAATCTCGCTTTTTCAAAAAAGTTTACACATTAAGTGAATTTGAGCATCAAGTGAAGCTGTATGTTGGAGATGTGGTCATCGCAGGTGTGGGGTTTGTAGACACAGGAAATGCCTTGATTGATCAAAGGACGCAGTTGCCTGTGATGATTGTGCCGCGTCGTGCAGTTGAAAATATCGATGATTTAATTGAAAATGGTGTGATTCAAACATGGGAGCTTGGTTTTAGTGTCGTTGGTGATGAAGAAAAGAAAATGGTGGCATTTAAGCCTACTTTGCTCTTAATTGATGAAGTCATTGTCAAAGGTGTCATCGTCGGTTTGTGTGAAACCAGTTTTGCTCAATATGATTTTTTGCTACAACCAGAAATAACAGTAGGTAGGGGAGTGGGATAGATGAATGTTTTAATGCGTTTAGTGGCACGGATGGTGGGAAAATTTAAAAAGCAGCATCAAGATGTCCATTATGTGAATGGCTCGGAAACATTGCCTGAGCCTTTAACACGAGAAGAAGAGGCTGCAACATTGGCTCGTTACCACGGCGGAGATGAATCGGCACGACAAGTTTTGATTGAGAAAAATTTGCGTTTGGTGGTTTTTATTTCAAAGAAATTTGAATCATCAGGGATCAACATCGAAGATTTAATTAGCATTGGTACGATGGGACTCATCAAAGGGGTACAAACGTTTAAAAGTGATAAAAACATTAAATTAGCAACCTATGCAGCCCGTTGTATTGAAAATGAAATTCTCATGTACTTAAGGAAAATTGCACGCATGAAAAGTGAAGTCTCTTTTGATGAACCGTTAAACGTCGATTGGGATGGCAATGAATTGCTCTTATCCGACGTTTTGGGCACAGATGAAAATGTGGTGTCACAAGAGATCGAGGATGATACTGAACGACAAATTGTTTTCGAATCCATTCGTCAGCTAAAAGAAAGAGAAAAAGAAATCATGTTTATGCGTTTTGGACTAGGAGGCGGAGAAGCCTTGACCCAAAAAGAAGTGGCTGATAAACTGGCGATCTCACAATCTTACATTTCTCGCCTGGAAAAGAAAATCATTGCCAAAATTAAAAAGGATGTAGCTAAAAAAAGCTAATGAGATGAAAGAGTCGTTCTGAGAAGAATGGCTTTTTTGCTGAAGAAATGATGGTTTTTCATTGTTTTTTAGCGCATTTAATGATACAATTAAAAGTGAAAACGAGCGTGTAAACCCCGACAAGCATTTTGAAGTCCGACTTATCACGAGGTGATCAGTACAGGACAAGAAATGACCTCGAGG
>WRKJ01000094.1 GCA_009778135.1 Defluviitaleaceae bacterium | reverse complement strand
ACGCACTTTTTAAGACATTGTGAAACCTCAAAAACGTTGTTCCCACAACGTTTAGGCGCCTTTTTCTTCCCTCAAACTGTCAAACTCGGGATTATATCATGATCATACGCGTTTGTAAATATTCAAATGCCGAACTTGTAAACTTTTTTAGCATTTAAAGAGAACAACATTTTTTATGAAATCTATCAAAATACCACCTAATCAAAAAAGAAGCCAGTATGAGCATTGACTCATCTAACTCCTTTTGATTAAATTAATCTACATATGGTGTTTCACTTGTAAATCCAACCAAATGCCAACCATCTGCGGCTGTATGTGTTCCATTAATTCTGTAATTAACAACACGGTTGTTAACCGGAATAAAGGCAAATCGATATAAGAATGGGAATAATGAAGCATTTTCAGCCATATAAGCTTGCCATTCAGAAAACGCTGCTGCTCTATATTCAGGATCTAACGCCGCTTGTGCAGAATCAATTCGAGCAAGTAACGCATCGTTACGTTCACTCACATAACGTGAACGGTTGAAAGCAGCTGTACGTCCGTATAAGCCATATGGACTTGGGTTTGTTCCTGTTGACCAAGCACCCGTAAACACATCAATGCCATCATAATCAACATTAACATTAAATAAATCGTTATAAGCATTGAATTCTAAATCAAAATGGGGAATCACATTTAAACCAAGTGAACGCCATTGCTCTAATAGATAATGGTGGAATGCTTGTGCAACGCTGTCTCCAGCAACCCCACCAAAGAAGTTAATTTCAAGTGGCGTTCCATCAGGATTTGCACGATAGCCTTCAACAATAGCAAAGCCAGCGTCATCCAATAGATCATTAGCGCCATCTAAACCATAAGGTGGACGACTAACTGTCGGATCATGGAACAAATTGAATGCAGGTGGCACTAAAGACTCAGCATCCCATCTCAAGCCATTAAACCACGCTTCTGCAATCAAATCACCATCAACTGCCATCCACATTGCTTGACGTAAGTTAACATCTGCCATCGTTGCATCTGGGTCTAATACAGATTCTCCACCGATGACTTCACCATCTTCATCATAAACCGCACGCCAGTAGCCGAGTCTAAACCCAACGTAGTTATAAACGAAAGCAACATCTTTAAGGAAGGTTACATTTGACAAGTCACTGAAATAAGGAAAAGCACCTTCTTCGAATGTGTGCGCAATGTCTACAGTCCCAGCTGCCATTTCTTCACCAATGACATTTGGATGAACAACTCGGAATTCAACACCATCTAAAACTGGCGCTCCTCTCCAATAGTTGTCATTACGTGTAAATGTCACTGACTCTCCTGGGACGATGGTATCAAGGATAAATGGACCAAATCCAACTGCAGCATCTGTACGAACAAGTGGATGAGTTTCCATTTCATCAATTGGGATGTCAGCAAAAAGATGATAAGGTGTCGGTCTTGGGAAGTAAGTCGTACGAAGTGGCATTACTTCTTCATAAGTAATTGAAAGCACACGTTCTGAAATAACTTCAATCCCTGCGATATAATCCGCATTCCCTTCATGGAAATCCATCATCCCAACAATTGAGCGCTCACCTTGTTGCCCAAAGCGTTGCCCACCAGCTGCCAAGTATTCTGGACTTCCCATGATTTCATAAGTAAACAGCCAGTCACGTGCCGTTACAGGCTCTCCATCGTGCCAATAAACCCCATCACGAATCGTAAACGTAATCGTTAAGCCATCTTCTGAAATTTCAGGAATGGCAGCGCCACGCGCATCATCTCCAAGTTCTAATAAAAAATCTTGATCAGTACTTATAATAGCACCAGCAAAGAACTCGTGGATATTTGAATCATTGGCTGAATTAGCCCATAAAGAATGTAAAATACCTTCAAATGGCGTCGGCATAACACGCGCAAATCTTAAAATCCCACCTTCAACCATCTCATCAGTAGCAGGCATACTCGTATTAAGCAAATCTTCAATATGTGGTGGAAGAATAGCACCAGTAACATCACCATTGTCCTCACCTGTTCCATTGTCTCCAGTCGTTTCTTCAGTAGCTGGTTCATCAGTAGTTGGTTCATTACCGTCCTCTTCACCGTTACCACATGCGACCAAAAATAGTGATAATAAGAATACCAAACTAAACAAAGCTAATATTTTACTTCTTTTTTTCATATGTATTCCTCCTCGAATATCATCTTCTCAAATGATCAATAGGTTTTGTTTTGAGAGATAGCTTTGCACATAACTTTTATGCCACAAAGCTATCTCTCAAAAGCCGTATTTGACCATTTGGATTCATTCATTTAAATGTTAACCTCGACGCAATCTCGCATCTGTTGCTCGATTTAGCGTGCGACCAAGGGTGTTAATTGACAACATTAGAATCAACACGAATAAAGCAGCCGGTAACCAAATCCACCATCGATGCTGCAAAACAACAGCATTACTTGCTGCTGAAATCAAAGAGCCTAAACTTGGCTCATCAAAAGGAAATCCAAAACCTAAAAATGATAAGCCAGTTTCAAGTCCCACATTACTTGCTGTTGCTAGCGTCATATTAACAATCATCACAGAACTGATATTAGGAAATAATTCTTTGAAAATGGTTTTCAAATGAGGTGTTCCCAATGTTTTTGATGCTTGAATATATTCCAATTCTTTTTCTTGAATCGCTCTTGCTCTCACGAGACGCATGATCCCAGCCCAACTGAAAAACGACATAATGAGGGTAAAGCTAACAACATTAAAGCCAGAGACCAAAGACAAGAACGCAATGATCATCACCAAAGCTGGCAATGTTGAAATAAAATCAACAATTCGCATGATCATGTTATCGAATTTACCCCCAAAGTATCCAGCAGTAACCCCAAGGGAAATGCCAACAAATCCCGAAATTAATGTAACAGCTAAAGCAATAGAAAGCGAGCTTCTCGCTCCAATAGCCAATAATGCAAAGACATCACGACCACCTATTTCTGTTCCTAACCAGTGTGTTGCTGACGGTGGTTGATTGAGTCTTCTTGGATTAACAGCAAGCATATATTCTTGGTCAATAAAAAGCGGCACAATGATGACAAACAAGGCTGCGATAACAATCACACCTAAAGCAATTAAAGCACCTATGTCTTGAGAAAATTCACGCTTTAAGATTTCTAGTGTCGACATCTTCTTTTTCTCTGTTGTTTTTTTAGCCATATCATGTCCTCCTATTCAATCTCAATTCTCGGATCAACCATCATCATGATCACATCTGACAGAAATGATCCAACAATTGTTGCAGCTCCAAACAGTAACACAAGAGACATCATCACCGAAAAATCACGTCCCGTTATGGAACCAATAAAAAGACCACCTATTCCCGGAAAACTGAAAACTGTTTCGACTAAAACAGACCCACCAATCAAAAAAGCAATTTGAAAGCCCAGAAAGGCCGCAATTGGAAGTAGCGCATTTCTAAAGATGTGCTTATTATAGACTCTATTTTCATCAGCACCTTTGGCTCTCACTGTTAAAATAAATTCTCTTTGCTCTAAATCAATAATTTCACCACGCAGATATTGCACGGTGCCCACTGTTGTAATAAGCGCCACAGATAAAGCTGGTAAAATTAAATGATGCAACCGACTCAGATGATAAGGTAAACCCATATCAGGAGACATCCCTGGGGCGACACTCAAGCCAGTTGGGAACCAGCCGAGATTAAATCCAAATGAGAAAAGCAGTAAAAGACCCGCAACCATGGTTGGCATTCCGAATCCAAGATACGTATAAGCAGTAATGATTTTATCTTTCCATGTATCATGATGGCGACCGCTAATGATACCCAGTGGAATCGCAATGGCATACATGATAACAAGTGTTAATGTAGATAAGCGAAGTGTGTTTCCGAGCCGTTCACCAATAATTGCTGTAACAGGCATTTGCCAAGTAAATGAACGTCCAAAGTCAAATCGCGTCACAATACCAACAATCCAATCCCAATACCTCACATACCAGGGGTTATTTAATCCCAGCAATTCTCTTTGTATTTCAAGCATTTCAACTGTGAGGTTCGGATCTAGTGTACCCGTCAAAGCATCCCCCGGCATCGCGAGTGCAATAAGAAAGACGACAAAGCTTAACACAATCAGCTGCGGAATCATAATAAGAAAACGTCTGAGTGTAAATTGCAACATTTTACTTCACCTCTCCTAGCATCGCAACTGCATGCGTACTTGAAATTTTCTTCAATGGGTATGCCAAACCTGTTTCATCAAAATACTGTTTTGACAAAGCCTCAAACTCTGCATTCACTTTACGACGATTCGCCATCAACTCATCACGTTTTCGTGGATCTGTACTTGGAATTGCCCCTAGCAGACGTTTCGTATAAATGTGCTGCGGGTTTTCAAAGATGTCATCAGCAGTCCCAGATTCAACGAAGCGGCCTTTATACATGATCCCAATATGGTCGCACATGTACCGAACAACACTCAAATCGTGACTAATAAACAAATAAGTAAGTCCTAATTCTTTTTGAATTTCTTTCATGAAATTTAAAACTTGTGCTTGCACTGAGACATCTAATGCCGATACAGGCTCATCTGCAATGATCAACTTTGGCTTTAACGCAATGGCACGCGCAATCCCGATTCTCTGCCGTTGACCACCTGAAAATTCATGGGGATATTTATAAATAGATTCCGGGCTCAAACCAACGATGGACATTAATTCTTGAACCCGTTCGAGTTCTTGCGCTGGGGTTAACTGCTCAAAATTACGGAGTGGCTCAGCGACAATATCTAAAACCTGTCTTTTCGGATTCAAAGATGAAAATGGATTTTGAAAAATCATTTGTACATCTCGAGAAGCTTTCTTTCTTAAATCAAGTTTTTGACCTTCAAACAAAATTTCACCACTTGTTACATGGTCAAGACCGATAATAGAACGTCCTGTTGTCGTTTTTCCAGATCCTGATTCTCCAACTAAACCATATGTTTTTCCAGCTTCTATGTTTAAATTGATCCCATCAACCGCTTTAACATGACCAACGACTCTTCTAAAAAATCCTTTTCGAATGGGAAAGTGTACTTTTAAATCTTTAACTTCAATCATGCGTTCACACCCTCCTCAGGAAAATGAAAATGTTGATAACATGAACAGCGAACGAAATGTCCAGGTGTTATTTCTTTTAATGTTGGATGGGCTTCATGTGCTGATTCTGGAATCCAATCCATTCTATCTTTGAAACGACATCCGACTCTTGGAATAAGTGGTAAAGAGGGAACGACGCCTTCAATGACATGAAGTTTCTCATCTTTGCTTGCAATGGCAGATGGCATAGAATGAAGCAGCGAACGGGTATAAGGATGACGTGGATTTTCCATCACATCATACACAGTCCCAATTTCGACAATTTGTCCTGCGTACATCACAGCGACACGGTCGGCCATTTCAGCGACAACACCAAGGTCATGGGTAATTAAAATGACACCCGCATCAAGATCATCTCTTAACTTTCTAATTAAATCTAAAATCTGCGCTTGAATGGTCACATCAAGGGCAGTGGTTGGTTCGTCTGCAATGAGTAAATCTGGACTATTCGCAATGGCCATGGCAATGACAACGCGTTGTCGCATCCCGCCTGATAATTGATGCGGATATTGAATATAAACGCTTTCTGCACGATGAATCCCCACTTGCGTTAGTAATTCCATGACGCGCGCTTTTAACGCTGATTTGGAAATTTTTTGATCATGTAAATAAATCGCTTCTGCGATCTGATCCCCAATTTTAATCAATGGATTTAATGCTGATAAAGAATCTTGGAAAATCATCCCCATTTCTTTTCCTCTAAGTTGCGTCAATCGCCCAGGCGTCGCCGTAACGATGTCTTCTCCTTTAAATTCAATCTTCCCTTCAACCTGCGCACGGGTATGAAGCTTCATGATAGAATAAGCAAGGGCACTTTTTCCACACCCTGATTCTCCAACAACTGCTAGTACTTCACGCTTGTTCACTGTTAAAGTCACATCATCCACCGCAGCAAAGTAATCATCTTTAACCCTAAACGATGTCTTCAGATTTTTAAGTTCTAATAAAACATCTGCCATCATCCAACCTACTTTCTAAAATATAATCAGATTTTAAAAACATGAAGCGAAAAGTTTTAAATCTATGCTTGAGCGGTTTTTAAAAGATTTCCAATAAGATACCATAAAAAATCGGCGGTGGCAAGTAGTATCTCTATATTTTCTTCAAATTCTCATGATGTAATTGTTCCCATATACACCAAAAGCGTCAGAACGTATTTTTCACATTCCAATAAGCTAACTTTAATTCAATGTTCTTGGCATGTCTAACCAAGTTTTAATATCAGTAATGACGGATGAGACACAACCATCTTCAAATGGCGATTTCAAGTTACCTAGCTGGATCAACTCTAAAAACGATTTGCTCCCTCCTACATCACAAAGTGTTAAATAATCTGACCAAGCAGTCGGATCTTCATTCATCATTCGTTTCCAGAACTGTAACGCACAAATTTGTGCCAACGTATAATCAATGTAGTAGAAGGGAGATAAGAAAATATGTGATTGACCATGCCACCAACCACCACGCGCTAAGTAGTCACAGCCTTCATAATCTTTATGCGGTAAATACTGCTTTTCAAGACGACGCCACTCGGCTTTACGTGCTTCTTTCGTCGCAGTCGGATTGTCATAAATAAAATGTTGATACTCATCTACCAACACACCATAAGGAATAAACGTGAGCGCACTTGCTAGATGAGAATATTTGTACTTTTCCACATCGGTTTCAAAAAACAGTTCCATCCATGGCCAAGTAAAAAACTCCATGCTCATCGAATGTATTTCACAACTTTCAAAAGTTGGAAAAGCGAGTTCAGGAATTTCAATGTGACGAGAGCGATAAACTTGAAAAGCATGTCCCGCTTCATGGGTTAACACATCAATATCTCCAGATGTCCCATTAAAATTCGAAAAAATAAAGGGCACTTTGTAATCATTAATATACGTGCAATAGCCACCACCTTGTTTACCATCTTTGTTCACAAGGTCGAGTAGCTTTTGATCAACCATAACGTCAAAGAACGCTTTTGTTTCAGGCGAAAGCTCACTGTACATTTTCGTCCCTTGCGCTAAAATCCAGTCAGGATCGCCTTTTGGCATTGCATTGCCTGATTCAAATTCAAAAAGCAAGTCAAAATAACGAAGTTTGTCTAATCCTAAACGCGCACGCTGCTTTTCATAAATGTCACTCGCAACAGGAACAATCACGTCACGCACTTGCTTGCGGAAGTTTGCCACATCAATCGCATTATAATCTGTCCGCTTCATCCGAACATACCCCAGCTCTGTAAAATTGTTGAAGCCAAGCTTCTTCGCAATGTCAGATCGAACTTGAATGAGCTGATCGTAAATATCATCAAGGGTTGCTTCATGCTCAGTAAAAAATGCATAGCGTGCAGTTAAAGCTGCTTCTCTCACAGAACGATCTTTATCTTGTGCAAATTTAGCCAATCCAGGTAGTGTGTAAATGTCACCTTGGAATTCAATTTCCGCAGATGCCAGTAATTTACTATACGCGCTCGCAAGACGATTTTCTTCTTGTAAATCCGCAATGATGTCAGAAGAGAAGGCTCTTTTTTCACATTCGATTAATTTAAAAAATTGGGTACCCACTTGGCTTTCTAACACGTCGCGAAATGGACTACTTAACAAAGCGTCGTAAAACCAATTGTCTAATTCTTCATAAAGGGGACCTGCTTCATCCCAATACGTATTTTCCTCATCATAAAACGGATCACGGGTGTCAATTGAATGACGAATGCTGGCAAGAGTTTGCATGGTCGATACATAAGCGCGTTCTTTATTGATTTTTTTGAAGGTGTCAAGCTGATGATCCGCGTCTATGGCAGCTTTAAATGTTTCAATCAAAAGGGCTAATTTTTCTTTTTGACCCTCAAAATCGGGACGCTCGTATTTAAAATCATGAAATGTCATGTGTTCCTCTCCTTTTTTTTAATGCGTTTTCAGTCTGGTTAAGTTAGGTCAATCTCGCTTCAAGTTCAGCCTTCAACTTTTCATTTCCAGGCTTTCCAAGCAATGCAAACATGTTTTTTTTGTAAGCTTCCACACCAGGTTGATCAAAGGGGTTGACACCAAGGAGGTATCCGCTCATGGCGCAAGCCTTTTCAAAGAAGTAAACCAAGTAACCAAAAGCATAAGGTGTCATCTTTGGTACTTCAACAATCAAGTTAGGGACACCGCCATCCACATGAGCCAAAACGGTTCCTTGGAACGCTTTCTTGTTAACAAAATCCACCGTTTGACCTGCTAGGTAATTCAGCCCATCTAAATCGATGGCTTCAGCTTCAATCGTTAAATCAAAGCGTGGCTGAGTCACCTGAAGGACCGTTTCAAATAAAGTACGTCGACCCGCTTGCACATACTGACCCATGGAATGCAAATCAGTTGAAAAAGATGCCGAAGCTGGAAAGATTCCTTTATGATCTTTTCCTTCAGATTCTCCAAATAGCTGTTTCCACCATTCACTAAATAAAGTTAATGATGGCTCATAATTAATGAGCATTTCAATGGTATAACCTTTTGCATACAAAATATTTCTTAACACCGCATACTGATAAGCTTCATTTTCGCTCAACGCCGGATGGTCATACCTTTCTTTCGCAGCAGCAGCGCCATCCATCAGTTCTTGAATATTCACGCCAGTTGCTGCAATCGGTAACAACCCCACTGCTGTCAATACGGAAAAACGTCCGCCTACATCGTCTGGTACAACAAATGTTTCAAAGCCTTCTGTATCTGCTAATGTTTTTAAAGCACCCACTTTTTCATCTGTTGTGGCATAGATTCGGTTAACAGCTTCAGCTTGACCGACTTTTTGAACGAGTAATTTTTTGAACATGCGAAAAGCAATCGCCGGTTCAGTCGTTGTCCCTGATTTAGAAATCACATTAATTGAAAATGATTTATTTGCAAGATAATCCATCAGTTCTTTCATATATGTCGCCGAAATGTGATGTCCGACGAAAATGACTTCTGGTGTTTGACGACTTGTTTTGTCTAATAGGTTGTAAAAATGATGCGTTAATGCTTCAATCGCTGCACGCGCACCTAAATACGAACCACCAATGCCAATCACCAATAAGACATCAGAATCAGCTTGAATCTTTGCAGCAGCGCTTTGGATGCGTGTAAACTCAGCCTTGTCGTAAGTCGTTGGTAATGTCACCCAACCTAAGAAGTCGTTTCCTGCACCTGTTTGATGATGGATCGCCTCATGCAACACGTTTACAATGGGTGTGTACGCAGCTATTTCATGGGCATCGATAAAATGTTTGGTGTTACTGTCGTCTAGCGTTAAAAACTTTGCCATTTCTTTACCCCTCATTTCTTTCACCTTATCTATTGTGATTATTTTTTGCTTCCCGCACCCAAATAGGTAGTTGACGTTTCAACTGTAAAAAGCCATTTTCCGTCTCAAAACCCCTCGCACCCATTCTTCGCTTTAAATGGGTTGCTCTTTGAAGTTTCAAGACGGCTTGTCTGCCTCCTGGTTTAACCCTCAAAACCTTTACTTTAAGCGATTGACCAATTTTAAAAAAGCGACTGGGATTTTCGTTTTCTAGCTTTTCGAGTTCCGTTGCATGAACCAGTCCACTACATTCATCATTGAGTTTAATAAAGATGCCGTAAGGTTGAATGCCGGTAATACGACCTTCGATCACATCACCTTCTTTAAATTCATAACGGCTTTTCATCAGATTCACCTAACAGTGTTGCCACAAATCGTTCTAAGCCATCCAGCCCTGCTTCTAACGTTTTCATATCGACACAATAACTCACGCGGATATGATCATCTGCATCAAAGCAAAGACCTGGCACCAACGCAACGCCTTCAGCATGAACCAGCTGTTCGCAAAACGCCCATGAACCCAAGCCAAATTTTTTAATCGACGGAAAAATGTAGAAGGCACCATCTGGATTTGGGAAATCAAGCCCCATTGCCGTTAAACGACCCATCACATAATCTCGCCGTACCCGATAAGAAGTCACCATCTCCGTCACATCGTAATCAAGGGCTGTGATGCCCCCATCTTGAACAAATGTATTCACCGTCAGCACCATATACTGATGCGCTTTCGTTGCTTCTTCAATAAACCACTTCGGTGCCATTAAATAACCTAAGCGCCAACCTGTCATGGCATAAGGCTTAGACAAGCTTTGACACACGATGATATAGTCCCGAATATCTTGATATTTAGAGAAACCTAAGCGACGTTTATCGTAGACAATTTGATTATAAACTTCATCACTGATCACAAAGAATTGATGTTTTTTAACGGCTTCATACACCACGTCCAATGATTCATCAGAGAGCATGGTGCCTGTTGGATTGTTAGGTGACGTTAAAACAATCACTTTTGTCTGCTTCGTAATGGCCGCTTCAAGTACGTCAGTCGACAATTGGAAGTGATGTTTTGAAATGTCGATGTTAACCATTTTCGCACCTGCAAAGGTGACGACATTTTTATACAATGGATAAGCAGGTGTTAAATTGATCACTTCATCTCCTGGATTCAACATGGTTAATAATGCCACTGTTAACGACTCTGTTGCACCAGCCGTTATGACAATTTCAGATGGGTCATACTGAACGTGATTAACGCGTTTTTCAAACGCGCTAATGGCTTGGCGAAAATCTTCATTGCCAGCGCTCATGCCATAACTGGTTTTTCCAGCTTCAAGGGCTTTAACCAAGCTTTGTTTCATTTCATTTGGCGTATCAAAATCTGGCTCGCCGAGTGTTAAAATATGCTTGGCACCAAGCTTAACAGCTAATTGACTAAATTTTCTAATCAAGCTCTCTTCCGCTTCCCCCAAACGACTGTTTAATAATTCTTTCATACGGGCATCTCCTAGTTTTCATATCAACATGATGATCTCATTTTCTTATTCTATCAAATCCCGCCACAGTAAGCAAGGAAAAAAAAGAGCTTGTTATACACTTTCATCTTGGCATACATCGACATTTGTGATATATTATTTAAAATCTATCTTTTATGAGGATGTGTAAAATCTATGGCACAGCAAGATGTAACAACTGAATTATTGCACAAGGATATGGCGTTATTAGGAGACATGCTCAGCGAAATTTTATTGACGCATGGCGGTGAAAGCCTCGTAACGACAGTCGAAAAAATAAAAGACTTGTCAAAAAAAGCACGTCTTGAGATGAGTGCTGAAGCCTATGCACAGCTCCGAGAAGAAGTTGCTGGACTCAACGGACACGTACGTCAAGATGTGATTCGTGCTTTTGCGACCTATTTTCATTTGATCAATGTGGCTGAACAAAATCACCGCATGAGGCGCAACCGCCAATACCAGCTAGAAGATACAAAAACAGCTCAACCCTTTTCCATTGAAAATGCTGTTTTGAACTTAAAAGAAGCTGGCTATCAAGCTGAAGACATTAGACAAGCATTGCCACATCTTTCATTAGAACTCATTATGACAGCTCACCCGACAGAAGCGACCAAGCGTCAAGTGTTAGAAATCCAAAAACGCCTAGGGATACGCTTAAAATCATTGGATAATCCGATTTTAACTGAAAAAGAAATTGAGTTCATTAAACAAAATATTTTGAACGAAGTCGCCATTCTTTGGCAAACAAATGAACTCCATAACAAGAAACCAACCGTCCCAGATGAAGTCAAAAGTGGGCTTTATTATTTTGACCAAACCCTTTTTGACGTGTTACCAGATGTTCATCGCGAACTCGCTATTAGCTTGCGTAAACATTTCCCAGGTGAAGTTTGGAAAATTCCCAACTTTATTCGCTTCGGTTCATGGATAGGTGGTGATCGCGACGGTAATCCATTTGTCACGCATGAAGTGACTTGGAAAACATTAGAGTTGCAACGTGAGCTCGTCTTGAAAAAATATTTAGAAGCTTTTGACCACCTCATTGACCGTTACAGCTACTGTACGACAAGAATCAAAGTCAGTGCCGATTTAATGCAGCTGATTGCCCGCAAAGAAACGAAATACTTAAATGAAGCTGACAGATGGCCAGTCGAAACAGAAATGTATCGCCGTGCGTTGACGTTCATGCGTTATCGACTTACCCAGGTGGGCGTCTCTGAAGACGGCTATAAATCAACAGCGGAGCTTTTAAAAGAGGTTAAAATCATTCGTGAAAGTTTAAAACTTCACTTGCCTTCTCAAGACGAATTCCGACGCATCAGTCGCTTCATTCGTCAAATTGAATTGTTTGGTTTCCATTTGGCATCTTTAGAAATCCGCAACCACAGTGGCGAGCATGAAACAGCCATTGCAGAAATTCTCGGAAAAATCAACATCACCAAAGATTATGCCAACTTGCCAGAATCAGAAAAAATCGATGTGTTAAATCACGCTTTGGTAGATCCACGGCCGATGTTACTGCTTGGTGAAAGTTATTCAGAAGCCACCCGTGAAGTAATCGCTACTTTCAAAACCATTAAGCGCGCCCATGACGAATTTGGACCTGTTGCCACCCCTATTTACCTCATCAGTATGACACAAGCACCGAGTGACTTATTAGAAGTACTCGTCTTAGCCAAAGAAGTCGGCTTGTATTATTTACATCCAAATGGTCAAATCACCAGTACGTTAAACATTTCACCTTTACTTGAAACCATTGATGACTTAACAGCAGGACAAGACATTATGCGTCAACTGTTTGAAATGCCCATCTATCGACATCATTTATCCCTACTTGGCAATAAGCAAGAAGTCATGCTAGGTTATTCAGATGGGAATAAAGATGGTGGCACTTTAGCTGCCAACTGGAAATTATACCAAGCTCAAATTGAAATTAATGCCCTTGCCAGTCAGTATGGGATTCACATTAAATTTTTCCACGGTCGTGGTGGTTCTCTTGGGCGCGGTGGTAGTCCTTTAAATAAAAGTATTTTATCTCAACCTACTCAAACGGTCACCAGTGGGATTAAAATCACGGAACAAGGTGAAGTATTAGCTTCTCGTTACTTGTTGGCAGACATTGCAATGAGAAGTCTTGAGCAAGCCGCTTCAACCTTGCTTCAAACGGTTACATCATCTTTAAAAATCTCATGTACAGATCATCCTGTTTATCAAGAACAGTACTGGCTTGACACTTTAAACGATATCGCAGAAGCCTCTTTTCAAAAATACCGCAGTCTTATTTTTGAAGATGGTGATATTTTCAACTATTATAGCGAGGTCTCACCCCTAAATGAAATCGGCGCCCTTAATATCGGATCACGTCCGATGCGACGTCAAAACAAGCCAAGTTTTGAAGGATTACGTGCCATCCCATGGGTATTCGGTTGGATGCAAAACCGTCAACTTTTACCAGGCTGGTATGCGGCTGGAACTGGCTTGCACACTTTTGCTGAAAAAGATCCACGTAACTTGAACATGATGCAAGTCCTTTATAAAGAATGGCCCTTTTTTACTGCCATTATCGATAATTTGCATATGGCGTTGATGAAAGCTGATATGAAAACAGCTGAAGCTTACTTGCCGCTTGCAACAGATCAACCTGCAGCATCACGCATCTTCGATTTAATCAAAACGGAATTTGAGAAAACAAAAGAGATGGTGCTTAACATTTCACAAACGTCTGAACTACTTGAACATTATCCACGAATTAAAGATTCCATTCATTACCGTAACCCCTATGTAGACCCCCTGAACTACTTGCAAGTTGATCTGCTAGAAAAACTCCGTGTTGCCGATGAATTAGACGAAACCTTACAAAAGGAACTGTTAACCCAAACCTTACTGACAATTAGCGGCATTGCAGCTGGTTTGAGGAATACAGGCTAAAAAGCCCTCGTTTTGAACGAAGGCTTTTTTAATCATCTAAGCAAATTCATCAAGACTTATCAGCTTAGACGCAACATGCGATCCAATGCGAGCTTGGCTTCATCAGCAACTGCTTTAGCAACGGTAATTCGATTGATGACATTGCCTTTTGCTAGTTCGTCTAATGCCCACACCAAATGCGGTAAATCAATGCGATTCATCGTTAAGCACGCACAGAAATAAGGATTAAGCGAGATGATTTCTTTGTTGGGATGGTTGGCAATGAGGCGTTTGACCAAGTTCATTTCTGTCCCAATGGCCCATTTGCTCCCTGCTGGTGCTTGTTCAATGGTTTGAATGATATAATGGGTTGATCCGTTATCATCAGCTAACTCGACGACTTCACGACAGCATTCTGGATGCACAAGGATACGCATCTCTGGATCTGCTTTGCGAATTTGCTCAATATTAGCCGTTGTAAAATTTTGATGTACAGAGCAATGGCCTTTCCAGAGGATGACTTTAATTTTTGCAACATCACCTTCGTAAATGAGTGCTTCTTTTTCAGGATCCCAAACTGCCATTTCTGATAAAAGAATCCCTAAATCATAGGCTGTATTACGTCCTAAATGTTGATCAGGCAAAAATAAAATCCGTTCTTTTCGCGTGAATGCCCACGTGAGTACTTTTTTTGCATTGGTAGACGTCACTGTTGCACCTTCATTTCGTCCACAGAACGCTTTAATTGCTGCTGTTGAATTCACATAGGTGAGCGGTGTAATCGTATCACCAAAAGTGTCTTGTAACTGCACCCAAGCCCGCTCTGCTTGATGAATATCGGCCATATCTGCCATCGGGCAACCTGCTCTTAAATCTGGCAAAATCACTTGTTGATGATCACTTGATAACACATCTGCCGTTTCAGCCATAAAATGAACCCCACAAAAAACGATGTAATCCGCTGCTTTTTGTCGTGCTGCAACTTGTGATAATTGAAGTGAATCTCCTGACACATCAGCAAATTGGAACACTTCGTCTCGTTGATAATGATGCCCCAAAATAAACAATTTTTCTCCAAAATACGTTTTGACTGCTTGAGCGCGGGCTTCCAATGCTTCTTTTGTCATCTGTTGGTATTTTTCTGGTAATTGGTTTTGCTTCATAAATGCTAATATATCCATTTGTTTCCACCTTTTATATTGAAACTGATGTCCAACGCATTCACAGAATGGGTTAAACAACCAAGCGAGATATAATCCAACCCACAGTCACGAAACGTTGACAGATTCTCCAAAGTAATGCCACCAGAAGCTTCTGCGACGATTTGATCAGGAATCAGCAGAATGAGCATTTCTAATGCCTCTGGTTCAAAATTGTCAAGCATGATGATATCGACTTCGGCCGCCACTGCTTCTTTCACTTGTGCTTTCGACTCAACTTCCACTTCAATTTTAACCATGTGACCGACCTTTTCACGGATGCGTTCAACTGCTTTCGAAATCGATCCTGCATAAGCGATGTGATTATCTTTTAACATCACACCATCATATAAGCCAAAACGGTGATTATAACCACCACCACATGTGACAGCATATTTATCAAACAACCGTAACCCAGGTGCCGTCTTTCTTGTGTCACAAATGCGCGTTTTGGATTCACCCAACTGATCCACTGCTTGATGCGTCATCGTTGCAATCCCACTCATGCGTTGCATCAGGTTTAAAATAACCCGTTCACCTGTCAATAAAGTGGCCACGTCTCCTTCAACTGTTGCAATCACATCTCCTTTTCTGATCCATTCACCATCTCGCTTATGAAAATGAACATGTACCCGTTCGCCTAAGCAATCATACACCCAATTCATGACAACGCAACCTGCAAGAACACCCGCTGCTTTTGCGACAAACCTTCCTTTGACTGTCTCTGAGTTTGAAAAAATGCGACTTGACAAGTCTCCGCTTCCGATGTCTTCTAATAAAAAAGACTCAATTAATCGTTTTCCTTGCAATTGATTCATTCATTTCTGTCCTTTCAATCGTGTTTGATGTTCTATCCATCCTTTATCCACTTTCTTTTTGTAAATAATGCGCACCGATACTTACTGTCCGCTTTAAAGCAGCACTTGTGATCAACCAACCAACAGTCAGCATGTTCCAAATGTTAAGTTGTTCTTCGGAAAGTTGAACGCCTTTCATTGGTAAATCACCCACACCATAACTTTCAAACCAAGACTTAGCCGCTTCTAATGATTGTTGCTTGCGAACAATCCCAACTTGTGTCCTCATCACTTGTTGAATCTCTGCTTCAGTCGGCAATTTCAATTTTCGCACAGGTAACAACGGCTGTGCTGCGTCAGCAATGGAATCCACCAAATGTTGTTTGGCCAAGTGCTCACCTAAACGACTACCAAATACAAGACCTTCGAGCAATGAATTGCTGGCTAAACGATTGGCACCATGCACACCCAAACACGCCACTTCACCAACAGCATATAAATTTGCCACCGTTGTTTTTCCGGTGAGACTGGTTTTAACACCTCCCATATGAAAATGCGCGCCAGGTGCCACAGGAATTTTCCCTTCTGAAATTGAAATACCATGCTTAACACATAACTGCGTAATAAACGGAAATCTGGCTTCAAATTGTTGAATCATTGAAATGTCTAAATAGAGGTCTTCTCCTTTTTGCAAGTAGGCAAACATCACACGGGCAACCACGTCGCGCGGTGCCAAGTCTTTCAGTGGATGTTCATGTGCCATAATGGGCTTCCCTTTTGCTGTTTTCAAAACAGCACCTTCACCACGAACAGCTTCAGAAATCAAGCCTTTACTTTCTCCATTCATCCATAGCAATGTCGGATGAAATTGAATAAACTCTAAATCTTTAAAGTCACAACCGGCGCGATAAGCCATCGCCAAGCCATCGCCTGAGAGAGATTTGTGATTAGACGTCAAGTCGTATAAACGACCGACTCCACCTGTTGCGAGGACCACATGGTCCGCATGATAGTACGTGATTTCTCCCGCTTCATTTCGTGTACAAACACCCGTGCAGCGCTGCTGTTCAATCAACAAATCAATGACCGTTTCGTTTTCTATCAACTTGACATGTTCTTTAATTTCTTGTAACATGAAAGACATGAGCAACAGACCTGTTCGATCACCACCTGCGTGTAAAATGCGATGATGCTCATGCGCCGCCTCTTTTCCAAACAAGAGGCGACCCCCTGAATCATGGTCGAATAAAAAGCCTTTTTCCATCCACTCCTTCACATAAACAGGACCCTTTTGAACCAATAGGGACACAGATTTTGAATCATTCATTTGACAACCTGCTGCCATGGTATCGCGAAAATGGGCTTCCCAATGATCACCTGCTTGCATGGCAACCGCAACACCACCTTGTGCCAAAGCTGAATTGCCATCTAAACTGCCTTTCTTCGTCAAAATAACAACCTTTTTAGCGTGCCTCGCTTTTTCCGCCACCGCCAAGCCAGCGATCCCACTTCCGATAATCAATACGTCACTTTTAACCACCATGTGCCTCCGAAAACCCGACATGATATACATATGTCTTGACACATATATAGATTTCATTTTACACCAAAACCCACATAAATGCAAGCATTACTTTAAAGGAGTATCCGAGATGATTTACTTAGATTACGCTGCCACGACGCCCATAAGTGAAGTAGCTTTAAACACCTATGTCGACACCGCTCACCATATTTTTGCCAATTCAAAAAGCCTTCACAGTGCCGGTATCATGGCCGCTGATTTATTAGAACTTTGCCGAAAAAAAATGGCCACTTATGTGAATGGTCAACACGAAGGCATTATTTTCACCAGTGGTGGCACCGAAGCCAATCGGTTAGCCATTGATATTTTACTCGCTTCGGCACCTCATCACAAACGACACATTATTTCCACGGAAATTGAGCATGCTTCCATTAAGAATCACCTCTTCCAGTTAAGAGAAAGCGGCTATACCGTTGATTTTTTACCTGTCGATGACACAGGACATCTCTCTTTGTCTCAGTTGAAAAAAGCCATCACAACACATACTGTCTTGGCAACCATTCAATATGTGAACTCAGAAATTGGAACGGTTCAACCTTTAAAAGAAGTTGGCAGTTTACTCAAAGCGCATCACATTTTGTTTCACAGTGATTGTGTGCAAGCATTCGGAAAAATCCCCATTGATATTGACGCCTTAAATTTAGATAGCCTTTCTGTTTCAAGTCATAAAATTTATGGTCCAAAAGGGGTCGGACTCTGTTATGTCACACCTCAAATGAATCGCATTTCACCGCTTCCGGGTACCACCCATGAATTTGGCTTTCGCCCAGGCACAGTCGATTTACCTGCCATCGCTGCTTTTACAACAGCCAGTACCCATCAACTCACTGTCATGACTGATGAATATGCGCAACTGCTACAGCTTAAACAAGACTTCTTTAAAAAACTCGCACCTTTTAGCCACCTTGTTGGCAGCTTAGAAACGGGCTTACCTCACATTCTAGGCATTATCCTCCCTGGCGTTGAAGGACATTTGACTGTTCAACGTTGCAATGAACATAACATCATGATCGCAACAGGTAGTGCTTGCAGCTCCGGCTCACAAACAGGCTCTCATGTCATAAAAGCTTTAGGAAGATCACCTGATGAAATCAAGCAATTCGTCCGCTTTTCCTTCGGTAATCAAACAACGAAACAACAGTTAGATACAGTGGCGCATCTTTTAAAAACCATGATGGCGACTTAAAAAACAAGGAAGGGTCACATGTTTCAAACTTTGTTGCAAAATATCCAGTGATTTTTCACCAAAATACTTGCTTTAATTGAAATCTGTTGTATAATAAACATTCGGTAAATTATTTAGAAGGAGTTGATACAATGGATGTTATGCATTGGCTTTGGAAAAATTACGTTCGCCCCCATCGCATGAAAATGGTGGCAGCCATGTTTTTAGTCATGGTCACATCTGCTTTAGCCGTCACAGGACCGCTTATCGTTGGCCATATTGTTGATGAAGTGCTCGAAGGTGGGAACTTAGATGTTTTAATGCCACTTTTAATCGCAATGGTTGCCATCATGTTTATCCGAATGACCATCGTTTGGTGCTTTCGCATGATCTTTGAAACATTTAGTCAAGACGCCACCTGTGCCATGCGACGTGATTTATACGTCAAGTTGCACGAGATGGATTTTGATTATTTTTCTGCTAATAAAGTCGGCGACATCATGGCGAAAATGACAGGCGATGTAGAAACCGTCCGTCATTTTATCGCATGGGTTGTGTATAGCTTATTTGAAAACTTCATGTGGCTATCTTTGTCTCTAATCATGCTCATCCGCATTAATGTACCGCTCACCTTATCCCTTTCACTTGTGGCGCCTATTCTTGGATTTTACGCTGTTCGACTCGTCAAAGAAGTGCGGCCAACATTTGCTGATATTCGAGAAAGTTTCTCCACGTTAAACTCAGTTGTCGCTGAAAACATCGGTGGTAATCGTGTCGTTAAAGCTTTTGCCAGAGAAGACTACGAAGTTGAAAAATTCCAAAAGCAAAACCTGGATTTTAGAGAAAAAAATCTCATTTCAGCTGGCGTTTGGGCAAAATACTTACCTGTTTTAGACGGACTTTCAAGCATGCTCGGTGGTATTGTTATTTTAGTTGGCGGTCTTTTTGTCATTAACGGCTACATGACAGTTGGTGACTTGGTCATCTTTAATGGTTATTTATGGATGCTAGCTGTTCCCATGCGCATGTTTGGCTGGCTACTCAATGATTTCCAGCGCTCACGTGCTTCGTTAGAAAAAATCAAAGAGATGCTAGACGTCAAACCTAAAATTCCACTTGAAGCCATCCAAACAACTGAAGCGATTAAAGGATTTGTTGAATTTAAAAATGTCAGCTTTCATTTTGAAGATGATGATCGTGTCGCAGTGCTTAAAAACGTCTCATTCAAAACAAAGCCAGGTGAAACAGTTGGTATCCTAGGTGAAACAGGCTCAGGAAAGTCGACCCTCGTGAGTTTGATTTCACGATTTTATGATGCCGTCGATGGCGAAGTTTTAGTTGATGGTAAAAATGTAAAAACGTGGAATACCCGCCAGCTGCGCGACGCTATTTCAACCGTCATGCAAGATGTCTTCTTATTTTCTGACACAACCGCTGCAAACATCGCGTTTTCCAATACCAGTGCTGATATGAGTCAAGTGAAACATGTGGCCAAACTAGCAGATGCCCATCACTTTATTGAAGCTTTATCCGACGGTTATGACACCATTATTGGTGAACGAGGCACGGGATTATCAGGCGGTCAAAAACAACGCTTATCACTCGCACGGGCTTTATTAAAAGACCCTTCTATCTTAATTTTAGATGACACAACCAGTGCCGTTGATATGGAAACAGAATATAAAATTCAACAAGATTTACAAAAAGTCGGCGTTAACAAAACCACCTTTATTATTGCCCATCGGGTATCATCTGTTAAAGATGCTGATTTGATTCTCGTTTTAAACAAAGGAGAAATCATTGAGCGCGGTACACATGACACTTTAATGGCTAAAAGTGGCTACTACGCCACCGTTTATAACGAACAAATTGGAACGCAGTGAACGCACTGTTGAAACACCGGAACATTTGCGTTCCCAAAAGGAGGTTATCCATTCATGGCAAGCAACGTGAAAAATAGCAATACGAAAATTAAACGCAACACCTTCGACGTTGACGAAGCACTCGAAGAACAATTAAGTATCAAAGACTTAAAGCGCGTCCTTGACTACATCAAACCGTATAAAAGCCAAGTGTTCATCGCATTGATCATTATTTTAATTGCCAACTTTGCAACCTTAATCGGTCCTTTCCTCGTCATGCAAGCCATCGACAACGCCATTCCAAACGGAGATATCCCTCAGCTTATGACCCTCGCCATCATTTTCCTTATCTCCGTCATTATCAGTGGGCTTTGCGTGAGCTACCGCATTAAAAACATTGCCAAAATTGGGCAAAATGCTTTACGAGACATGAGACTAGAGCTCTTTACCCACTTACAACAACTTTCTTTTGACTTCTTTGACTCAAGACCACACGGTAAAATTTTAATTCGCGTCGTTAACTACATTAACACATTAAGCGATTTGCTCTCTAACGGATTAATCAACCTCATCTCAGACTTATTCAGTCTCGTCATCGCATTTGGATTTATGCTTCACATTAATGTTAGATTCACATTATTCAGTTTAATGTTTGTTCCGATTCTATTTGCACTCGCCTTCTTCATTAAAACAATGCAACGAAAAAATTTCCAAACCTTGAGCAACAAACAATCTAACATGAATGCCTATATTCATGAAAGCATTGCAGGTATTAAAACATCCCAATCCTTCGTTCGTGAAAAAGAAAACACCGACATTTTCGACAACGTTCAAACCGACTATCGCAGTGCTTGGCTGCGCGCCATTGGCACCATGTTTTTAATGCAACCTGCTGTTCATAACGTTCAAGTCCTAGCAACAGCACTCATTTACTTCTTAGGTGCCCATGCCATTGGCGACCAAACAGTCACCATCGGTGTCGTCATTGCCTTCATCGGTTACCTAGGCAACTTTTGGAACCCCATTGTCAACATTGGTAACTTTTACAACGCCTTGGTTACAGGGTCGGCTTATCTTGAACGTATCTTTGAAACCATCGACGAAACACCAGCAGTCATGGATGTACCTGACGCCTTCGACATGCCGTCTATCGTAGGAGACATCGTCTTTGATAACGTTAGATTCGGCTACGAAGACATTGAAATTCTAAAAGGACTGAGCTTCAACGTTAAAGCAGGTGAATCCATCGCTTTAGTAGGACCAACAGGTGCTGGTAAATCAACCATCATTAACCTCGTCTCCCGCTTTTACAACATTGACGCAGGGACCATCTCCATTGATGGTCAAAACATTAGCCAAGTGAAACTTCATTCTCTTAGATCGCAAATGGGTGTCATGCTTCAAGATACCTTCATTTTCTCAGGAACCATTATGGACAACATTCGGTACGGGAAATTAGATGCAACAGAAGCAGAAATCATCGCTGCGGCAAAAGCAGTTCAAGCCCATGACTTCATTATGAACATGAAAGATGGCTATGAAACAGAAATTAATGAACGCGGGAGCAATTTGTCAGCTGGACAAAGACAGTTACTTAGCTTTGCTAGAACCCTCCTTGCTGATCCAAAAATCCTGATCTTAGATGAAGCAACAGCTAGTATTGACACCAAAACTGAAGCTTTACTTCAAACAGCCTTAGACCGACTGCTTGAAGGTCGAACTTCTTTCATTATTGCACATCGCCTGTCAACCATTAAAAATGCTTCTAGAATCTTCTATATCAGCAATGGCATCTTACAAGAAGCGGGCTCACACCATAAACTCATGGAAATTCCAGACGGCCATTATCGCAAACTGTATGAAAGTCAATTTGCCAGAGCTTGACAAAAAAAAGACATCCGAGGTTTGCATTTGAAACCTAGATGTCTTTCTTTATTTGACACATTAATGGCAACCGCAGCCACCGTGACCCGAGCCACATCCGCAGCTGCCATGGTTCGATCCGCAACCACAACCGCCATGACCCGAGCCACATCCGCCGCCATGGTTTGATCCGCAACCACAACCCCCACCTTGTTCTAATAACTCAAGGTCAATAAGTGAAGCTGCCGCTTCATCTACAATGACGATCACATTGGGATGTGTCTGTAAAACAGAGGCCGGCACGTCTTCCGTTACAGGTCCTTCAAGCATGGATTTAATGGCTTCTGCTTTTTGTTCACCACTGGCAATCAGTAAAATCTCCTTCGCTTTCAGGATAGACTTGATTCCCATGCTAACAGCATGCGTGGGCACCTCTGATGCTGATTCAAAGAAACGACTGTTTGCATGGATTGTCTCAGGTGCTAACGCCACAACATGTGTGGTCATGTCAAAAGAGGTTCCTGGTTCATTAAATGCAATATGACCATTCGTTCCAATGCCTAATAACTGCAAATCTGGGCTGTGATCCACGAGCAAATTGTCATAATCAATACAAGCCTCTGCTGGATCATCATTCACCCCATCAGGTAAATAAGATGCTTTGAAATTTAAATGCTTGAACAACTGCTCATGCATAAAATAAGCATAACTTTGCGGATGATCCGCTGCCAACCCAACGTATTCATCTAAGTTAACCGTCGTAACATGTGAAACATCTGGCTTATTAAGACGAAACAACTCATAAATACCCGTTGGTGATGAACCAGTTGCAAGTCCTAATGTCACTTCATCCTGTTCATTAATCGCAGTTAACATCACCTGATACGCCAACCTTGAAATTTCCTCTTCATTTGCTACAATATATAAATCCATTCTGACAGCTCCTTTTAGCGAATAAAAGACACTCCCTTTATTGGATTGGGAATGCCTTGAAAATCAATATTTAGGGTTTAAACTGTTACGTTCATCATATTTTTAAACTAATTGGCGCGCCCGATAGGATTCGAACCCATAACCCTCTGATCCGAAGTCAGATGCTCTATCCAATTGAGCCACGGGCGCATTATATATAAGTTGTTACTTTTGTTTCCTGTAAGAATAAGAAACGATGTCGGTCCAGTGCTCGCTTCACTCTGCGCTTCCCGACAACTCCACTACGTTTCGTTGCTCTATCCAATTGAGCCACGGGCGCATTATATATTACACGAGAGTAATTGTATCACATCTGAAAGCAAAATTCAAGATTTTAATGATTTTCAACTTGAATTTTATGCTTTTTTTTGTTATGATACTCAAAATAAGTCTAAAGTGAATAGGAGTCATGCTAATGGTAACCATTATTCAACCAAGAGATTTTTTAATGCGACTTAAAAACGATGCATCATCTGAGCTGGCTATCCGACCATCTGACCTATTATTGCTTCCAGAGCTTGCTGTAACGATCCCGCTTTCAAAAGCACTTGATGAAGCAGCATTTTATCGTACATTAAAAAAGGCTGTCTCTGAGTTTAATTCAGATGCAGCCTTAAACGATCGACTTTTCCTTGACTTCGATGACTTACACACAAAGTACAGCGAGTATGCTGAGGTTTTGAAACCACTACTAAGAGAAGCAGAATAAACACTGCTTCTCTTTTTGTCACTTCATTCAAAAATGGCTTTGCATTTAAACCAATAACCGTAACTCATTCGCCCAATTCTTGTCTCTCGCTTCAATGGCTTTAAACACTTTTGCAACTTTTGCTTCAACCATTTCTTCAGCCATTTCTTCAGCCATTCCTTCAGCTAGTTTTGGCGCTAGTTTTAGTGCTAATTCTTCTGCCATCTTTGGCGCTACCTTTGCAGCTTCTGATTGTACCAATTCTACCAATGGATCTGTCATTTTGATCACCTCATCTAATTTCTGTAACTGTACACGATCTAAAAACTTTGATGCAATACTGTACATGGAGACTGTTGCCAACTGTCGCACCTCATCTTCTTCAATTGCGTTAGCAACCTCTATCAGCCGCTTAGCTTTATCCGCTTTCCTTTCACGACTTCCCATGAAATAATTAAAAAGCAAATTTAACAGGTCTTCATCATTGAATCGCTCCTTTCTCTGAAGTTTTTGCTCAAGTGTCGACAAGATATGATCACCATCCTTTTCTTCAAGAAAAATAACGTAAGGTTTATAAACCAGCGTGTGAAAATCCAACTTGACCTCTCTTCGCTTTACACCTGCTGAGTAAATAATCAACGTCTTTACTTGACGACGCTTATGTTGCTGATGCACCAATATATCATAGTTAATAAAGCGAAGTAAGTCATCGTGTTGATAGTGCGTTTGAAATTCAAGATGAAGAATTGATCCGTCTTCCAACAAGAAAACAAGATCTGTTCTTTTCCCTTGCATCTTGATGTCTACAAGTTCCACATTCAATGATTCTTCAATTTTAGAACTTTGAAAACCAAAGAAAGATAGGGCTTTATCTTGAAAGAAATTCACAATGCTTTTTTGTGAAAGGTCATAAACAGGATGTGAGATTTTTGTCGTTGCTTCCAAAAGATTCACCTCTTTGCGTCAAATTTTAAAATACCCCCTACTTATTAATTACGCAAAAATCAGGTCAAACTCTTCTTTTGAAAGCGGTACTTTTCAAAGAAAACGTTATTTACTTGTATTTCTTTATTGAGACATCTCTATTATATCCTTTTTTTCTACAATTTTCAAGTTTTTCGAAAAATTTCTTTATTTTTAAATTTATGACTTACCTACTCGAATTTTTATTGTGAATCATCAAAACGTTATTGTCGAATGAAGGAAAGTCTGGTATAATTTGATTTGAAAGGATTTTTATACTGACTTTGGGGCAGAAGACAGAGAATTAGGAAGATTGACAATGAAAAAGGTGATCATACGCGTCCTTATTGCACATAGCGATCCAAATGTTTTGCGCTACCTTTCTGACAAAGCCCCGACTATTTTTGCGTCACTTGGTCTTTATGCGCACATCATCACAACAACGACCTTTAAAGAGACACGAAAAACCATTGAAAGAGAAGACATCGATATTTCTTGCTTTTATTTCGACTGGGAAGACGAAGCTGGACATGGGGAAGACTTAATCGAGCTCATAAAAAAAATAGCGCCACATCAAACCATGATAACCGTGATGGACCACGAAGATCACAAATATCAAGCCATCCTTTTCCAAAAATACTATCCCATTTTATGTCTAACAAAGAAAACACTCTTCTCCAATATCAAAGGTTTTTTTAGTAAAGCTGCGTTAAATTTAAGACCTTGTTTTCAAATCATTGATATCGACACGAATATAAAAACGGTTAGGTTTTATTTGGAAGAAGTCGCTTATGTTCACGGACATGCAGGTAAAACCACATTGCATCTTTATGACTTTGTCAGAAACTTGTCTAAAGAAATAGAAATTCCACTGTCCATCACTCATTTTTTAACGAAGCATAACCAATCAAATACCCTTCTGAGATGCCATCGGGATTATGCTGTGAACAAAATGATGATTAGACATGTTCATAAATCACGTGAAGCTCAATGCATTGAATTGATTTATACCGAGCCAAATGGCTATCCAATGGAAATTTCCATGAGTGAAAGTTACAAAAAAGCAGTGCTTCATGAACTACGGAAAAATATGTAAGAGGAGACGACTTAACATGACAGAAAGCTTAACCTGGTGGATCGTACAATTTGCTCTAAACTTCATGGACTTTGTTATGATGTATTTTATTTCTCACGCTATGATGAAACGATATATACGTGTCGAATGGTTTCACACGCTACTTTGTTTGATCTATGTCATTGCATTAGCACCTGTCATCTATTTTGATGGTCATCTTTTTAGGATTATAAGTTTTCTACTCTTATCAATCATGACCAAAACGATCATTAAACGTGCTCATTTAAGCGACTTAATCATGATTTATATCCTATCCTTATTGATCCTGCTTTTCATCCAATTCCCCTTGGCTGGTGGCATTTGGTTAGCTGATCAAATATTTAACATTTATACACCTCTTCTTTTTTTACTCGTACAATTTACTTCAACAGTTATGATTATCATTTTATGTCAAAAGCTCCATTGGTATAAATGGTTTAACGCCGTTCAAACCCATGTTGTACTCAAACTCCTTGTCTGTTTCACAACATTAGCATTTTTTATCCCAACAGCAATCCTAAACTTTGAATACAGTCTTTCTTATTTTCTACTTCTAACCCTTGGTCTCGTATTAGCAAGTTTTATCCTTATTCCGGCTTTTATTAAATTATACAAAAGCGTTACTACAATCATTTCCATCAAAAAGTTACAGAGTCGCCTCCTTGGTTTATGGCTTGACATGGAAAATGAAGAAGATATTGACGTGTTTAAAGCACATTTTAAGACAACGATGCGTGAGTTTGATGTAGAATTGCCTCTATTTAATGATGAACAGAACAAGCATACCACCAAAAAAGAAGACATGTTGGAATAAATCAATGATTTCCATCTGTCTTCTTTTTTATTTGTTTAGCTTTCTCGGCAATTGAGGCTCGCCCACGACCGCAAGACTACCATTCGTTGGAACCGTCATTGCAAATGTGATGAGCACTGATGCCATCTTCAAAATAAGTCTTTTCTTTTTAACCATATTTATACCCCCATATAAAACGTTATTCAGTATACGCTGCATCTCATCTCTTATGCAAAAGACGCTTATCTTTGATCTTGAGTTTCACTTGATTCTTTGCCTTTCTTATTAACTTTTTTGCCTTTTTTTCTGATTCGACAAATTACGACAAAATAAAACAAATTTCTATGGCTTCTATCTCCGGGTTTGCCGTGGTCTTTTCAGCGTTTTTGGTGTATCATTTTAAGTATTCAAAAGAAAGGAGGTACGAAAAACCATGCATGACTTTTAAATGATCCAACTGTCTGAAGCAAAGAAAAGGTTAGAAAGGGAGAATTAAAAATGATTGATTTAACAAAAGAACAGATGGCTGATCTACTCATTGAGAGAATCGCTTACTATGGCATTGACAAAGACATTCGGAACCGTATCCTTGGTGAGATTGAGAATGAAGAATTATATACCTTTGCTTGTAAACTTTATGATGAAGTAAGCATCACCTACTTCAAGCTCGGCTTATGTTTCTTTGATAACTTAAAATAAATACTAGTTTACCATATTTTTAGAAGTTGTCGGGTTCTCACAAAAGGTTAAAAGATAACTTATACCTATAGACTTATGCATGAAGCAAATCAAAAAAGAAACGCGTCTTTAAACAAATGAATGGTATCCAAAAAAATGAAGCCAAGCTTTCATCAAATTCTCTGAAAGCTTGGCTTAATAATGACGATGTACATTGAATTCAGATGGTATTTCGACCATCTCATGTAAAAAATGACACTTTTATCTCCTGTTCACTTGCTTTATTCCAAGGGGTGTGATAAAATTTTTAGATCATCACATTTTGAAAATAAACTTAATATGGCTTTGAATAAGTGCATCAAAATAAGACATCAATCTCTCCTCCATTCATGTTTTAATCCTTATACAAGTGTAACAGATTGCATAGCAAAAACCGAAAGTGTTCGATATCTAGAATTTGGTGGTGTGCTATGAATGATTTTGGAAAAATTTTTAAAAAGGTTCGAGAAAATAGAAATTTCTCGCAAAGGAAGGTGGCTAATGGTATCCTAAGCCCTTCTCTACTCAGTGACTTTGAAAACGGGGAAAGAGATATAAAACTCGTGAGATTCTATCATATCCTTGAAAAAATAGGCGTAACTTTCGAAGAATTCATCCATATTGCCAATGATTACGAATTCAGTGGCTTTCAACGCATTCTACATAAGGTTTCTGATCTTTATCAATCTGGAAACGAAATTGCTTTAAAGAAACTGCTTTTAGAGGAAACAGCTAAAAACAAAAATGAAGATATTTATCATGAATTAAATTGTCTGATGATCAAAGTTTTAATTAGCGAAATTGATAAAGGTTTTACACTATCTCAAAAAGAAAAGGATAAAATCACCGATTATCTTGTCTCCATTTACGATTGGGCATATTATGAACTCCTTCTTTATAACAACACCATGAGAGTCCTTGGCAGTCCTGTTATTAGGCAGCTCTCAGAAGCAATGTTGTCATTTACGAAATTTTACAAGGAGATTCCAAGAAACAAAAACTTAATGATTACCATTATGCTCAATACCATGATTATTTTTGTTGATCGAAAAGAGGTGGATGATGCGATTAAATTTAGACAAGCTACTGAGCATTTGATGGCGGAAACAGATATCTTCGAAAGAGCCATGTTTCTTTATATATCAGGTGCAATTGATTTTTACCGAGGAAAAATTGATGAAGGTAAGAAAAAAATGGAAGATGTGATTGATATTTTTGAAAAAGTTGGAAGTGTTAATTTAGCTAGAGATTATCAACAGGGGTATGACGAAATAATCAACAGTGCAAAAGAGACTTGAAAATTCGATATATAGAACACTTTTAAGCTTTTAGCGAATTGTATGGTAAAATGAAGGGGCTTCACTGAGTTGATGCATGTTAGATTCTCCTATTTTTTTATGACAAAAGACACAGAAAATAGTTTTATACCATTCATTATGATGTTGTTAGGAGCATCTAGAAAACAGCTCAACTCAGTTTGAAGTAAAGAAGATTTATTAAAAACTTGCTTTTATTTTTCAAAGCAAGTTTTCTTTTAATTGATTTGAAAGAAGGACTATTTGATGAAAATAATGAATAGAGCCAACATTAGCTTATTTAAAAATCTAGGGAAGACGATTACCTTGTTGTTTCTCATCATCATATTGGGTACCCTAGCGATGGGTGCTATTTTGGCAGAAAATGCCCTTACGAATACGGTAGATCATCTGAGAAGGAGCTTGCCACCTATTATCGCATTAGGCAGCGATGAAGAATCACTTAATGAGCTCTACACATTAAGAGAAAGATCACAAGGATATGCAGCACATTTATTTGAATTCTTGACGAGAGACCAAATTCATCAAATCGGGTCACTACCTTATGTTCGCTATTATGATTATTCCATTTCCGCCATGCCACGTCATTTTGGATGGAACGTATACGGTGTCAACGAGCAATTAGAAACAAGCTTTGTGATGTTTCATGGTGTTTCAAATCCAGAAGTCATTTATATCGAAGAAGGACTTATGACGCTACGAGAAGGAAGAACTTTTACAACAGAAGAGATGCTTCATGAAAGCTTAAATGAAATTGCACCTGTTTTGATTTCTTATGAACTCGCCACACTTAATCAACTCGTTATCGGTAGTATATTTGAAATGTATATAGAACACTTCGTTTTACCCGTCGGAGCAAACATACCAGAAGGTGGTTTTATCGGTTTATTAGATGAAGAAATCTGGGATCATCCTTATAACAACTGGGAAGACAAGGCTTTTAAATTTGAAGTAGTTGGCATTTTTGAACTTGCGTATGAAGCAACAGAACAAATGGATTTTTGGAATCGAATGAATATTTTAAATACTTTGTATGCACCCAATTGGCGAACACATCAAATGTTTACGCTTGGAATAGCATCCGATTTTGAGTTTCAAGCTATTTTTAATGCAGACTTTATAGATATCGACAGACTAAATCAACGCCTTACGATGAATGAGCCCTTTTGGATCCTCTATGACATTTTATATTTTGAAGCTTTTCAAGCAGCTGCGTCACCATTTTTACCTGAATTCTGGGCATTTGAAAATCTTGCCAGTACCTTTAACCATGTCCATGAATCAACAAGTGTGATTCGTCATTTGGCTCATCGTGCAGTATGGTTTTCTGCAGGTGCAAGCACCGTCATACTAAGTTTACTTATTACACTTTATTTAAAAGATCGTCGCCAAGAATTGGGCATTTACTTGGCACTTGGCGAGCGAAAATTAAGAATTGTCATGCAAGTCCTAATCGAAGTCTTCATGGTAGCTACTATTGGGTTTATAATCGCAGTCTTAATTACCAGTGTAGTCGCACCCGAAATTTCTCAACATATGTTGAGAAATGAATTGATACAAGAAAGGAGAAGCCAAGCTTACTGGGAACCAGTGAACGTGTTAGAAACGAGAGGCTTTGGGCGTGAGCTGACGATTGATGAAGCGATGAAAGCTTTTGACGTTTCTCTTAATCCGAGCGTTATCATGCTTTATTTATTAGGTGGCTTTATTACCGTTGGGTTATCCACTATTGTCCCAGTGCTCTTCGTATTAGAATTAAGTCCAAAGGAAATCTTGATGTCTGGTAAAATTGAATAATAAAAAGTTGATCAACTCGAAACTTTAGATGCACATCATGCTGTTCAATTTGATCAACCAGAAAAACTTTCGGAGATTATCATCAAATTTATTAATGAACATTCTAGATTAGAATAAATCATAATGCTTAATTCTATGAAACGAAACTTAAACTACGAAAACATGAGTATGAAAGCGAGGTTTTTATTATGAGTAAACTGATTAAATTTTCTAATCCGACTGAAATGTCTCCAACTTTTGGTTATTCTCACATTGCTGTTGTTAGAGCTAATGAAACAATTTATATTTCTGGACAGGTAGCCTTTGATCAAACAGGGAACATAATTGGTAAAGGAGATGTATTGACTCAAGCAGAACAAGTTTTCAAAAATATTGATAAAGCCTTATCTGCACTAGAATTAGGATTTGATGACATTGTAAAATTAACATTTTACCTTACTGATATTTCTCAAATGAAATATGTGAGGGAAGTAAGAGATCAGTATATAAATATTAACAATCCCCCAACCAGTTCAGCCGTTGAGGTTTCACGTCTGATACATGAAGATCTTTTAATTGAGATTGAAGCAATCGCAGTTAGATAACTTTTGAAAAGAAGTTTGTTTTAAGATAGGAGGAATCCCTTTTGAAAAGCACAAACAACATCTTTAAGTCTGATAAACAGTTTAATTGTGGCATCTTATCATTGTTTGCATTAAGTTTAATAAGTGCAAGTATGGGAATATTTATGAGGACATTAGGTCAGGAGTTACAGTTATTTCAACAGCTCTCTTTCCGATTATCTGCTGCATTTTTAGTTACAATCCTATTATTTTATAAAGATATAGACTATGAGAAGTTAAAAAAAATGACCAATAGGGACTGGACAGTTACCTCATCTAGAACTTTATTTATGTATTTATTTGGTATTTCAAGCGTAACCATTGCATTTATACGTAGTAGTAATTATGGAAACATTTCTTTTATTTTAGCGCTCCCTATGGTTGCTATATTAGGTGTCTTGATTTTAAAAGAAAAGATGACTCTAATCAAAGCCTTATTAATTTTACTATCATTTATTGGTGTCGTCATTATCTCTGTTGATAGTTTTGCTAACATTACCAACTGGGATATCTCAAGTCTATTCGCACTAGTGGGGACAACATCCATGGCAATGAATGCTATCCTTAGAAATAAACACACAAACCTATTAAATGATAAAGAAATTGCAGCATTAATGCTCTTTATTGCAGCGTTCATAACTACCTTAATATCTTTCCTACTCGGAGAGAGAATTTCTAGTGTAAACTGGAGTTTAAACTTAATATTCATGATTATGTTGGCTGGGCTATTTAATGCATTAATCATCTTTTTTATTAATTATGGTTATAGCAAAGTGAACCCACTAACAGCAAACAATATTGTAGCAACACAATCCCTCTTTGGAGTGCTTATAGGTATTGTTTTTTACCAGGAAGTAATAGGTATAAGAGAAATAATTGGCGGAACATTTATTATTTTAAGTGTTATAGCATTTAATAAGCTTAGGGGAAAAGAATAATAACTTCGCTTGAGCAAGTTATAACTCGCAAGGTGGCGATAGCGGTGGTCCAGTTTTTGAAAGAACTGGAACTGGCAATCGACGTTTCATTATTGGAGTCCATGCAGCCTCTAATGGACATTTTTGTCGAGCAAGTAATGTGGCAAACGCATTAGGTGTTAGTATCTTTTAACCAATCCATCCAGTTAAACAATAGGATCTAAAAAGAGAAGAGCTATCAAGTTTAAGGAGAAATAGCTCTTTTCTTTTTATAATAAGTTGTGAAAAAAGTTTTTGCTTAATTAATATAAAATTCATCCTTATTCGGAGATGGCAAAGTTAATTATTCAACGTTAAATTCTCCCAAAAGTTCAATAATTTCTTCAGAAAATTCAACAGCTTCTCCAGATGTTGGTTCAGCATTCCCATCAATAACTGAGATTTCAAAGACTATTCGATAACGACCGTAATCCTCAATTTGATAGGGAATGAGTTCTTGAAACTCACTGCTTTCCAAAGGCTCTATGATTTCTCTAAGACCTTCTAAAATATATTCCCTTTCGTTAATATCAAACAAAGTTATCCAATCATTATCAGAATCAGACCAATATTCTAATCTTATTATTTCTCTTGGATCAATACTACGGTTGGAATTATTAGTTAAATTAAGTGTAATAAATCTTGAGCCAATTCCCAAAGATTCATCAACAACATTAAAAGTAATGTCGTCTAAATTAAATTCCAAAAGTTCTTCTGGTTCTGTCACCTGACAGGCTATCAATAAAAATCCCAAAAGACTAGCACAAACAAGCTTCAATATTTTTTTCATCAAACCACTCCTCTTTTTGTTTTGGTAATAGTTTTAGAACAATTTTATTATAACATAACTAAAAGAATTAAAACAGTATCACACATACATTTTGAAAAAATAAGCTGATATTGTGATTTTCAGATTAGTGTAAGTGGCTAGTGCAGCACGTCAAGGGACGGAAGAAGCGTCTTTTTGCTTCTGGATGGGATGGTGATTCAAAAAGTTGATCAACGCATCGGTTGCCACACCCATGTATCTGCCATCGTTTTACCGTCGAATTTTTCCATCAGTTGGGCGCTTGTGAAGATAAATTTCCCTTGTGGATGTTCAATCGTTCCTGAGCCGACATTTTGCCAATAGCCTGTGACGACGTCTGTCGGGTTAATATGAGGCAGTTCTGCTTGTGTTTGAAAGTCAAAAGAAACACCGAGGGTCAGTTCGGTTAAAGCTGTTGTATGGGTGAACATCATGTTCATACCACTATCTTGCTTCACATTGTGAGTATGCCACGTCGATACGTCTAATGATTCTAAACGACTAACACCCCAGAACATGACTTCCATATCTGTCACTTGGCTCGTATCCCAGGTTGAGACGTCCAGTAAGGCTAAACGGTCAGCCCCCCAGAACATGGCTTGCATCGTTGTCACTTGGCTGGTGTCCCAACTGGATAAATCTAGTAACAAGGGTCCACTTTCCATAAACAGTTGTGACATGTCGGTGACATGACTTGTATCCCAGCTTAATAAGTCCAATGATTCTAAGCTGCTCGTTCCCCTAAACAAGCCACGCATGTCTTGCACTTGACGGGTATCAACATACGTTAAGCCTGTTATATGGGTGACATGTTTTAACGCGCTAAACAAATGAGTCAGTGATGGGCCTGCCGTGACGGCACCTGTAAAAATGATTGTTTGAACATGTTCACAAACAGCATGCCATGGACTTTCATTGCCAGTCCAGTTCATCCATCCGTCACCGATTCGTAAAGTGCCCGCTTCATCAAGTTCCCACTGAGCACCGGCAAGGTCTGCTCCATTTTCAAATTGACCCTGGGCTGCAACACGGTGATTTGAGCTTAAGAAACGGCTGTTTGCTTTAACTGGTTGCCACACAAAGGTATCTGCCATCACTTGACCATCGAAACAGTCCATGAATTGTGAACTCGTGAAGACATGCTCACCCATGGGGTTTTCAATACTGCCTTCTCCGACATTTTGCCAATACCCTGTAAATTCGTCGGTTTTGCTAATTTCTGGTAGGCTAGCATGGTGCCAACCGCCACATTCCCAGGCATAGGAATCGATAAATTTGAAATATTTGCCTAGTGTTAATACCCGAAGCCTATCTGAGGCGTAAAACATAAAACTCATGTCCATCACTTGTCTCGTGTCCCATCCTGATAGGTCTAAATGGGTTAACTGCTTGGCATTTGCAAACATCAAGCTCATATCGGTGACATTTTGGGTCTGCCACTTTGACAAATCTAGAGCGGTTAAGCCTGTTGCACCATTAAATAGATGACTCATATTCGTCACAGCACTTGTATCAACATGGGCTAACCCTTCTATGGTCATCAGCTGGGGTAAATCGCTGAATAAAGACGCCAAAGATGTCCCCATTGTCAGCTGTTCTGTAAAGACAATGTCAGTGATTTGGTGACGACAGTTCTCCCAACGGTTTGGATCATCTTCCCACGGTATGACCCCTTTGCTCAACGATAAGCGCCCATCTTCACCAAGTTCCCAAGCCAGCTTTGTCAACACATTTTCATTCATCACGTCTTCTATCATTTCTTCTTCTCTTTCAGTGGCTTCTTCGGTAAATAAAAGTTCATAATAATAAATGAAAGGCTGCAAAACCACGACAAATTCGCCGTGCGTTTCATCGTGATAACTGTTAATTTGTCGATTGGTATTGATCGCCAAGTTGAGTAATGTTTTAAAGTCATCAAGCTTGATACATGTATACGGCAACGATTCGGTGGTAACAAGGGTTCGTAATGACACTTTAGACGCGACAATTTCATTGGCATATTTCTTCGAAAGGTTGATAAACGTTCTGCGACACGCATTGGGCTCTTGATTCAACTGTTTCATCCCCACGAATAGGAAAAAGCTACTGACAGCAAAAGCCATGACAAACAAGATCACACTTGCTAAAGCAGGTTGTGGTGGTGAGCCTTGTAGCTCAACCGTTTGCTCAAATGTGGCATCGCCTGACGGTATAAATGAATAAACATCTGTTAAAAGCGGAAAATGATACTGTCTGCTGATGGATTCAGTCACATCCCATTCAGGAATGGTAACCGTATAACGAAAGTTGATGGAAACTTCTGCGACAAAATGTGCGAGGTTTCGACTGCCACCTGTTCTCAGTTCATAGGCTGTCACAAAATCTAAATACATGTCAACATGATGATCAGGAACAATCCGGTAAGTCGGCACTGCTTCGTTGTGAGTTAAATGAGGAAGATGCATGTCTCGACCGGTTGAACGACCCCTTCCTTCTGACAATGGGTCACATGATTCAAAGACAACAGGGTTTGATTCACCACCTGAAAAGCCACGGTAACGAATGACGAGACATTTTTCTGAGGTATAGCTGTAATAAGCGTCGACTGCTTCACTAAAATGTGCCAAAAAACGTGGTTCAACTTCAATGAAATCTGTTAACGACATGAGAAAATTTAAGTTTTGTGAAATCGGATTTTCGAAGAAAGCATCGTTTTCGAGGTAAAAAACGTCGAAATTCACCTCTAATCGACCGGTTGCCAAACGATTAAGGTTGCTTTGGTTGTGATAAATAGAGATGGTGATCAAATGGATAAGCGCGATAAAAATCAATGTTAAAAGACCCAACAGTGGCAACATGATTCGCCACAGTTGACGCCTTTTTAATGCAATCTGTTTCAGTTTTGCTAACATCCTGACTTACCTTCTTTCATTTAAAAGAACGACGGGATAGCCTAAATAAGGGATAAAGGCATGGGCGATCCCACGTACGTGGCTTTGAGGCACGGGAACTGGGTCGACGAGATAAACAGCGTCTCCTTGCGTCATGTAGTGACGTTCACCCTCAGCATCATAGACCAACTCGACCACTCTATGAATATATTCGACATTTTGATGACTGATAAAATGGATCACCATGCCTGCTTCAATTCGGTTAAACACGTCATCAGTCGCTATTCTTTCCACAAAAACAAGACTTCCTCGATTAAAGGTACCTGTCATTGATTCTGTTAAAATAACCACAGGATAAATGGGTAATAAACCGCTGGCAAATAACAAGATCAAGCCAATGACTGATGCCGTGAGGCTTTGATTGATGCGTGTTTTTTTGCGATACGTTGCAGCCCTTTTTTCTTGGATACGCATCATTTGCAGTTTGTTACTGTCAATTGACACATAATAAATCATGGCTGCGATAAAAGCAACGCCACTGCTAATCAGTGAAAATGCCATCAGTGACACGGTCGGTAAAAGCGGGAGCAAATAAGGTGCCATGATATACGTGAAACTCACTGATGCAACCAGTAAAAAGCTTCCTTTAATGGCAAAATAGCTGACGACACTACCGATGACAAGCGGACTGAAAATGAGTTCAAAGAAAGCATCTGCAACTGGTAAATGTCCTTGTGTGATGCGATGGATGTGATTAAGTTGGCTGTAAACGAGAACAACAGTCACCATGACCAGCATGAAACGACGTTCTTTCGTACCGGTACTTTTAATCAGCTTGTATCTGATCACATCACCGAGAAAAATAACAAACCCACGCTCCCAAAGATGACGCATCACAACCGGAAAACTTGTTACCATACTATTGTGTGAAGCACCAACGAAAAATGCTAAGAAAAGCAATGTAAAACCATACATCAAAACAAATAACAGGGTGAGCTTCTTGATCAAATCACCATGACCAACCCGTCGCGCATTATTTCCCATAAAAACCACGAGTGCCATGACCAAAACAACATAAATTAACGGCCTCATGCCCATGTTATACAAACGAAGCAGATGCGATGGCATGAAAACAAATGCCGTTTGCATCACCACTAAAACAACACACACAACGAGTGCCAGCTTTAAGTTAATCGTTTTCATCATATCACCTTCTTTAGAAGAAAAAATTCTAAATAAAATTTCCTTCACTGAGGAAGATCTTTTGAATTTACTCTTTAATTGTTTTATGAAAAGTGGTATACTAGAACCAGAAGCACGTGCAATTCGGCTCATCAAAGTAGCCGATACCATTCAAGAGCCTAAGACCCGTGAAATGGCAAAGGCAACAACTTTTGGCATCATTAGTAAATTTTTATCTCCCGAACAAATGTTGAAATTAAGTGAGGTGTTTAAGAAAATGGATCTATTAACAGCTTTATTCGATAAGTTATTAGCTGAAGAAGTTGCTGAACAAGTTGCCGAACAAGTTGCTAAAGCAGTCGCCAAAGAAGTCACCAAAGAAAAATCTGAAACAGCGAAAAGGATGCTCGAAAACAATGTAGCGATTGAGTTAATTGCTAAAGTAACAAAACTAAGCCCAGATATCATTAAAAGCTTGCAAGTGCAGCTATAAAATAAGATGAAATCTCAACGCCTTGTTTATAAAGGGCATTGGGATTTTTTCTATGCTCATGCAGCAAAACGTAAGTAATCGCCCATATTGACGCAGTAGTTAGAAATGAGACGCATGAATAAGGGTGGTTACTTATGTTGTGCTACAATAGCCTTGATCATTTGCCCATTTTTTCAAAGTTTCTAGAAGCCACTTCGGCATTCATTCGATTAATAAATGAAAGATAACCAGATACAACAGTCTGTATCTGGCTATTCATGGCTTGTTCTCAAGGTGCTAGTTCGTAATCAAATTCCATGATGAATGTATTAACCGCTGGCTCATCATCACTTGTTGGAATAGAGCCATCCCATTCAACAGAGACGGTTGCGATCGCTGATGCACCTGGTGCGAGGGTTGTGCCAACAAACGCGGTGGTAATCAAATCAACAGTCAACCCATAAGCGGCAGCCAGCTCGTCGTCGCTCCACGCATGCGTTAACTCAGTGATGGTAATCGCATGCAAGGATGACTCATTCGTAGCAGCTGCGGTAATGTCTGCAAAGCCAGCATCCGTGAAACTAATCGCCCATTCAATGCGTTGATTTGTTCTCCCACGGGCATCCACAATTTGTGCGGTGTGTGTCGCATTGTTTTCCCACCCTTCAGGGCGCAACAGTTCAAACCCTGGGCCAGCCACTACATTTGACCACACCACATACTCTGGTGCCGCCACGTTGACTGTCCCCGCTATATCTAAAATACCGGGTGCAAATGCAAAAGCAGCACCAACTAAAAATACCAATGAAAATGCCATAACTAATGTGTTAATCACTTTGTTTCTATTTCTCATAATTGTCAATCTCCTTTGATTTTTATTTGCTTTTTAAGTCGTCTATCTGTAACGGTACATTGGTGTCCTCAGGATAAGAAATGATAAAATCCTTGATTCACTGATGATTTGCATCCCATTCGTCTGTTTTTGTTCTAAAATTGATGATTACAGACGATTTTACAGGTATTTAGCACTCAATTCGTCTGTTTTGGCTCCAAAATCGATGGTTACAGACGATTTCGCAGGTATTTAGCACCCGATTCGTCTGTTTTGACTTCAAAATCGATGGTTACAGACGATTTTACAAGTGTTCAGCACCCAATTCGTCTGTTTTGACTTCAAAATCGATGGTTACAGACGATTTTACAAGTGTTCAGCACTCAATTCGTCTGTTTCGACTCCAAAATCGATGATTACAGACGATTTTGCAGGTATTCAGAACATCCCACACAAATGAAATTGAATAAAACTGATCTCAAAGGGGATTTCCTTAGCTTGATTGCCCCCACTGTTACTGTTACGTCGACCTACTACCTTTCAATGAGGCTAACCAAAGCCCCGGTGAGCAGATGAATCGCTTGTTCAATTTGGGCGTCAGTGGACGTTTGATTGTTGTAAACAGCTCTAGCTGAAGTCAGCATCGATTGCATCCTTGCCCAACTCATCGGTGTATAATTCGTTTGCGTTCTTGCTGTTGCTTCTTGAATCAATTCTCTTAAAATATCTCTTAATGTGGCCGGATTTGGATCTGTCGGCACGTCTTCTATTGGCTCTATCGTAATTAATCCTTGTGTTCCCACTTCAACAGGTCGCTCAGTAGAAGCAGCGTTCCAACTGGTAACATGCCCACTAACCGGTATCAATGTAACTGGAATTTCTCCTGGGATACGCGTATCATTGATTCTAAATCGAATCGTTGCCAGTTCTCCAGGATCAGTTGCGCCAAACATCTCTAGATCAAAAAAGACAAATGACATCTCGTCTGAAAGCTCTGGCAGCTCATCAAGCGGCAAAAGCGCT
>WRKJ01000093.1 GCA_009778135.1 Defluviitaleaceae bacterium | reverse complement strand
TCCTAACGGAATGGATTTCGATTATTTGACGCACCGAGCCACGGTCTCGTGGCTTGAATTTTGGAACTAACCCCTACGGGGTGGATTTCCAAAATTTGAAAGATTTTTTGATTTGACCCTTTGAACAAATACCATCAGCTGAAGTTGCATAGCTTTTCATTTCTGAACTTGAATGGCTTGGGTTGTTACATGGTTTTCTAGTTGAACATGGGCAAGTTCAATCATGGGATTGATAGTTTTGACAAATGATTTTTGCTTTTGATAGCTAGAACATCTATAAACGAAAAATAGGTATAACCAAATGCTCTGTTGCTCTTGGATATACTTATTTTTGGTTGTTAAAGAAATTCATGCTTAAAGTTTTTCAAGCCGTTGTTGCTCGCCAAATGTGGGCTATTATATCACAATAACTTGTTCCGATAATTTTACCATATTGAACGCTATAAATCTATGAAAACAAGCAATGTTTTTAAGCATGATAAATCATTTTAAAGTCCGCATGATTGCGAAAACTCGCCTATAATGGTATAATTAAAAGTGTAAACGAGCATGAAAGTCATGAGGAGGTGTATGTCATTGCTTAACATGAATTTTGAGTTACCCACTGCTGAAGCGTTCGTTGAGTTAAGGCTTTTAGCAGGGATGTCAGCTAGAAATATTCAAGGGGTTCAAAAAGGATTGGCGCATTCTAATTATATGGTAACAGTTAGAGACGGCGAGTTGCTCGTTGGTATGGGTCGTATCATTGGCGATGGTGCAACAACGTTTCAGATTGTAGATGTTGTGGTGCACCCCAACTATCAAGGAAAAGGGATCGGGAAAAAGATCATGACAGCGCTAATGAAATGGTTAGAAGCGCATGCAACACCACAATCATATGTGAGTTTAATCGCTGACGGTGATGCAAAGTTCCTCTATGAAAAATTTGGCTTTAAACTGACAACACCTAAGTCAATCGGCATGCATCAATTGATGAAAACGACGTAGTTGTCATTTTAAAAAGTGTCAAATTAAGACTTTTGATGGTAACATTTGTCAAGCAGATAGACTGAGGTGAAAAAATGACATTTCCACATCCGGAAACAGGAAAAAGATACCATACATTAAATTCCCATTTGCGAGAGAAGTACGGGGGTAAAGTATTCAAAGTCATGATCAATGCTGGCTTTACTTGTCCCAATATTGATGGCACCGTTGCTTATGGCGGTTGTACATTTTGCAGCATTAAAGGAAGTGGCGATTTTGCAGGTAATCCCAAAGATGACTTGTTAAAACAATTTCACCAAATTCGAGACCGCATGCACACCAAGTGGCCTGAAGCTAAATACATCGCCTATTTTCAAGCTTTTACTAACACCCATGCGCCGCTTCACGTGTTAAAAGAAAAGTACGAAGCTGTTTTGGCGGCTGACCCTCATATTGTCGGTCTTTCCATTGCGACACGTCCAGATTGTTTACCAGATGACGTCGTGGCATATTTAGGTGAACTGAATCAAAGGGTTAATCTGTGGGTTGAGTTAGGTTTACAAACGATGCATGAAAAAACCAGTAAGCTAATTAACCGTGCACATGATTATCAAACGTTTTTAGATGGTGTCGCCAAGTTAAGAGCAAAAAATATCAATGTCATTGTTCATATGATCAATGGACTTCCAAGTGAGACTGATGAGATGATGATGGAAACGGCGCATGCTGTAGGGAATCTTGATATTCAAGGGTTGAAAATCCATCTTTTACATGTACTAGAGAAAACAGCGATGGCTCATATGGTTAGAAAAGGCATGATGCGACTTCTGGAACGAGATGAATATGTTGACTTGGTTGTTCGCCAATTAGAAATGATTAATCCAGAAATCGTCATGCACCGAATCACAGGTGATGGTCCCCGTGAAGATTTAATCGGCCCTTTATGGAGCCTTAAAAAGTGGGAAATTTTAAACCAAATTGATGATACTTTAACCGAGCGTCAGACTTATCAAGGACGATTGTTTAGACCCTAAAAAGGGCGTAAAAAATAAAAAATGTCGCCTGACATTTCTTTTTTACTTATGTTCGAAAAATAAACATTTTCAATGAATTAAAACATTTTCAATGAATTCTCTATTTACAGATGTGTAAAATTGTGCTAAGATATCCCACAACACTTTAGAAAGAATGGAGTGATTCATCATGGAAATTGAAATTGATCTGCTTGGGGTCGGTGTGGTCAATCCCCTCCTCAAGGCTAATATTGCCATCAATTTGATTTTTTCTCAGTGTGAATGACCCTATCAAAAGTAATTACTGATATTTTTTAATTTATACGTATGCTAAGTTAAATGATTCAAGTAGCTTTAATGGTCGACTCACACAAACAAGTGAGTCTTTTTTCATAAGATGAAAGCAAAAAAACAGGGGTAACTTCATCATCAATCGTCACAGCCAAAACAATTAAATAACAACACATTGGAGGCGTCAAATATGGCAGTACAAGCAGAAACGTTAGATTTTAATGACTTAGGCTTTATGTATCGTGATTTGCCATTGCGTTACGTATCAACATATAAAGATGGAAAGTGGGATGCGGGAAAGCTCGTTGAAGGCAATCAATTGACCATTTCTGAATCATCACCTGCACTTCACTACGGACAACAATGCTTTGAAGGGTTAAAAGCATATCGAACAAAGTCTGGTGATGTTCAATTGTTCCGTGTGGATGAGAATTCAAAACGACTCAATAAATCTGCAATACGGTTGTTGATGCCAGAAGTCCCTGAAGAAAAATTTATTGACGCCGTCAAACAAGTCGTGCGTGCCAATGAAGCATTCATCCCGCCTTATGGCAGTGGTGGAACTTTATATTTACGTCCGTTGTTAATTGGCGTTGGCGATATGATCGGCGTTGCGCCAGCCCCTGAATTTATGTTTATTGTCTTTGCCATGCCAGTTGGCGCTTATTTCAAAGGCGGCTTACAACCAGCCAGATTTTTAGCCAGCTTTGATTATGACCGAGCAGCTCCATTTGGAACAGGTCGTGCAAAAGTCGGTGGAAACTATGCAGGCAGCATGTTGCCTGGAAAATTAGCAAGAGCGCAAGGTTATACAGATGTCGTGTATTTAGATCCAGCAACACATACTAAAATTGAAGAAGTGGGTGCAGCGAATTTCTTTGCCATTACCCATGACAACGAATTTGTAACACCAAAGTCTGACTCTATTTTACCTTCCATTACAAAATACGCCCTGCTTTACTTGGCTGAACATCGCTTAGGCTTAAAAGCAACAGAAGGCGACATTTACATCGATCAACTTGATCAATATAAAGAAGCAGGCGCATGTGGAACAGCTGCAATTGTCACGCCAGTTGGTGCGATTACAGTTAAAGGAAAAGATCATGTCTTTTACTCTGAAACAGAAGTAGGACCACTCACTCAAAAGCTGTATGATGAGCTCGTAGGCATCCAATTTGGTGACATCGAAGCACCAGAAGGCTGGGTATTTCAAGTTTAACTAGCTGAACTTTTATATGATTAAAGGACTCAATCGAGTCCCTTTTTATTCGTTTTCTAAATACACAGCTTGTTTTAAAATCCCAATATAAGGCAAGTTGCGATACTTTTCGTTATAGTCTAATCCGTATCCAACAACGAATGCTTTTGGAATCGTAAAACCGATATATTTCGCTGTAATGGGTGCAATACGTGCTTCTGGTTTATCTAGCATGGTCACCATTTCAACTGTGATGGCACCACGGTGCTTAAGAAGCTCGATCACTTTTTCTAAAGTACGCCCCGTATCAACAATATCTTCAGCAATCAAAACATGTCGACCGCGTACCGAAAGATCTAAATCTTTTACAATTTTCACATCACCAGTTGAAGAAGTCCCATGATAACTCGAAACATCCATAAAATCAATTTGTAAATCGATATCAAGATGCTTCATTAAATCAGCCATAAACATCGTCGACCCTTTTAAAAGTCCCAATAAAATAGGTTGTTTGTCTTCATAGTCAACTTTTAACTGTCTCGCAAGTTCAGCTGACTTTAATTCAATTTCCTCCTGTGACAACAAAATTTTATCAATATCTTGATGCATGTTTCCCAAACCCTTCCTCTTTAAATGGTATTCCATTTCCTTCATTCAAATCAAACAAAGGACAAACATATAAGGGCGACAAAAGCCATCGCCCTTAATGGTACTATTATACTTGATTTTGAGTCATATTACAATCTTTACTTGTACGCGTCATGCTATCTTTATTTCTTAGATAATTCTCTAAAAATAACAGTTGCAATCAGCTCTGCACCTTTTTTATTCGTATGAACCCCGTCAGATACAAAACATTCGGGATGATCCGCTGTTTTTTTATTCATATCAATCACTGATAGTCGTAGCTTCTTTCCCAATCCTCTAATTCCCTCAGCTATTTCATTAACCGCTTCAGGGGAAATCGTCGACATTTTCGGCAATTCAGACGGAAACACTGTTGGTGGTGTCATCATGTAAATACGCGGTTTTGAATCTAGCTGACGATAATACGCAATCATTTCTTCATAGGTTTGTAAAAAGTCTTCTAGTGTTGTAAAGTTATGCGGCTTGGCGTCATTGGAGCCTAGCATGATCAGCACAATGTCCGGTTCAATCATCGCACTAAATTTAAAATTTTCATGATTCCAATAAGGCGCATCACCTGTTTTTAATAACGTATGTCCATTAACACCAAAATTTCCAACCACATACGTATCACCAAGTCGTTCATTTAAAACAGCTGGATAACAGTTGACTTCTCTATCTTCAACCAAGTAACCGTAAGTTAAACTGTCACCTACACATGCAATTTTAATCATTAAATAACCTCCATTCTCATCTATTCAGCACAGTATTTTAAACGACAAACACATTTAAAAAGCATCTCAACGGTCATAAGTAAAAAAGAGCTCAATTAAGCCCTTTCTATTTTTCATCTATAGCGCATGTCGAAACAACCTAGCTAACGAAGAAAGCAATGATAAGTGCCAATCCCAATAAAATGAGAAAGATACCAATGCCAATCCCTCGTCTTCTTTGCTCTTCTAATATGCTTCCTTCTCTCAAAGGTTTAACTTGTACCGCTTCTTCTGCTGGTGCTTGCAATGTTTCTTCGACAGTTGTATCACTAGCGCCAGTGTGCTTCACATACTCTTCCAAAGTCATTCGTTTTTTAGCAACCGGTGCTATATCGATTGTTTGAGCTTCTTCCTCAACTACTTCGGACACAACTTCTTCTAATGCTGCTTCATCTGGCAAAGGATCAGGCACTGTTTCTAAAACGGGATCAAGGTCAACATCTTCTTCAGGTTCAGTCGACACCATCACTTCTTCTTCAAGCGCTTTAACAGCTGATACGGGATCTATAGGTGTTGTTTCTAAAACGGGATCAGGATCAACAGCTTCTTCAGGTTCAATCGGCGCCACTACTTCTTCTTCAAGCGCTTTAACAGCTGATACAGGGTCTATAGGTGTTGTTTCAAGAAGCTGCATTTCTTTTTCGAGTTTTTTGAGAATGGCAGCTTCAAGCTGTTCAATATAAGATTTTCCTTCAATTGGTTCAATCACCAAACCAGGTGCAACTTCTGTTTCAGACGTTACTTCTTCTACAACAGCTTCTGAAATAACGCCTTCAGGCGCATCGACATCTTGTGAAACGACTTCTACTTCTAATACATCGTCAATGTCGGATTGGCTTTGATCCTCTTCAATAACGATTGCCATCTTGTCATCCAATGCGTCAACTTCTAATGCTAAAGTCATCGAGTCTACTAGCTCAGCTAGGGGTGGATCGGTCATCACTGAAACGTCTGTTGTTATCGACTCGGTTTCTAAGATTTCAGGTTCAGCTTGGTCTTCTTCTTCAATCTCAACAGCTTCTCCTATTTTTTCATCGATGATGATCTCAGGATCTAATACCTCAAAGTCAACGGATTTTTCAAAAAGTTGAGCTTCTTCATCTAATTTTTGAGCCATTTCTGCTTCAAGTTCGTCAATATAAGATTTTTCGTCCGTTAACACTGTCGTCAAATCAGACACAAAGGTCGTTTCGTCTCTTGACAAATGAGCATCCATTGTTCCTGTAAAAACTGGATTTGCTTTTGCAAGTTTTTTCATGATTTCCGCTTCAAGTTGTTCAATGTAGGACTTCCCTTCGAAAGGCTCACTCATTAAACGAGCGTCGGTGTTTTCTGCTTCAGGTTCTGGTCGTTCAGCTTCTACTGCAGATTCTGGTGTTTCTGCTTCATCCTCTTCTGTGATAGACGCAGTAAATGACACTTCTTCAGGTACATCTGTCACAGTCGTTTCTTCGAAAAACGGTGTTTCTTCTATGTCTAATGATGGTATTGGTGTTTCTGCTTCATTCTCTTCTGTCGTAGGCGAAGCAAATGGCACTTCTTCAGGTACATCTGTCACAGTCGTTTCTTCGAAAAACGGTGTTTCTTCTATGTTTAATGATGGTACTGGTGCTTCTGCTTCATTCTCTTCTGTAATAGGCGCAGTAAATGGCACTTCTTCAGGTACATCTGTCACAGTCGTTTCTTCGAAAAACGGTGTTTCTTCTATGTCTAATGGTACTGGTGCTTCTGCTTCATTCTCTTCTGTAATAGGCGCAGTAGATGGCACTTCTTCAGGTACATCTGTCACGATCCCTTCTGACCATTGAGCGGCACCGGGTTCAATTGGGAACGACACTTCTTGTTCATTGTCGCCCGTGACTGTTTCAAATGCTTCTTCCATCACGATGGTCTCTTCTACCCATTGAGCAGCAGTCACATCAAGCGGCGGCAATATTTCTTCTTCTAGAGATTCGGCCAAAGCTTGTTTTAATGCTTCTACTCTTGATGCTAATCCTGATGATTTCTTTATCAAGTTGGACGTCGCAACTTCCTCGATTTCTCTATGCGATTGATCTGCTTGTGCGCTTGGTAGAGATTCCTTGTTTAACCCACCGTTATCCCTCACAATTTGTTCTTCAACTTTTTCTGTTGCTAAGATCACCTTAGCAGTGTTCACATGGGCTTCTTCCGAAAGCGTTGTAATATTTTTAACCAAGGTTAATTCACTAGAATTGTCCTCATGAGAACGAAAGTTCAGCTCACTTGATTTTCCATTGGCATAAGTGAGGGTTAATTCATCATACAGAGAGAGCGCTTCTGAATAATTGATTTTAGCAGTATACGTTCCATTCAACTGGTTGACTAAACCTGCTTTAATGATTAATTCAAGCTGCAAAATAGGCGTGTTTGAATGTTTAACGGTAACGCCTGAAATGGTACCTGCTAATTCATCAACGGCTAAAAAAGACGGCACTGAAAATGCAACAGTAAAGCCTGTTGCGTTTTCTTCTCTTGATACCACTTCGCCATCCCTTGCTTGCATAAGTAATTTTTCTAATTTTGGGTCAGTTCCTTCAAGCAACATTTCAATTACTTTATGTTCAAATTTTTCATAAGTCATCGCTCTTAACTCCAGTTCTTAACTAAGATATATCCTTATATTTTACACTAAAACGACTATTTAGTAAAGTACTCGACATCACTAATCGATAAAGATATGTCCCTTAACGGATAAATTCGACGTTATTTTTAAGCAACCGCTTCAAATTGACTGTTATAAAGCGTTGTATAAAAGCCATTTTGCGCCAATAGTGCTTCATGATTGCCACTTTCGACAATATCGCCATCTTTCATCACTAAAATCACATCAGCATGTTTAATGGTTGATAAACGGTGTGCGATAACAAATGACGTACGACCTGCTGTCAACTTGAGCATGGCTTCTTGAATGAGGTGCTCTGTTCTTGTATCGACGGAGCTTGTTGCTTCGTCTAAAATCAACATCGGCGCATCTTGAATCATCGCTCTTGCAATGGTCAGCAATTGCTTTTGACCTTGCGATAGACTGATTTTATCATTAAGTAATGTATCATAACCTTCTGGTAATGTTCCAATAAAGTGATCAAGCCCTACCGCTTGACAAGCTGCTTTCACTTGTTCATCTGTAATGCCTTCTTGGCAATACACGATATTTTCTCTAATGGTGCCTTCAAAAAGCCAAGTGTCTTGTAACACCATGCAAAATTGATCATGGACCTCTTTTCGTGACATGCAGCTAATAGGTGTCCCATCGATGAAGATGTCACCAGCATCCACTTCATAAAAACGCATTAATAAATTAACGATGGTCGTTTTCCCAGCACCTGTTGGGCCGACGATCGCTACTTTTTGACCTGCATTGATCGTTGCAGAGAAATGGTGAATCACACTTTCTCCAGGTTTGTACCCAAATTTAACATCTCGAAATTCAACATGGCCTTTAACATCATTCAATTGCATGCTTTTTTGACTTTCATCAGTCATCTCTTCTGCATCAAGAAACTCAAAAGTGCGTTCACCTGCCGCGATGGCTTGTTGAAAGCCTTGCAATGTTTGAGCCATTTGCGCAAGCGGCTGGTTAATCATCCGAATATAAAGCATAAATGCAACGATCACACCAAAGGAGATCGTGCCATTCATTGCCAGCATTGCGCCAGCAATACAAACAGCGACATAGCTAAAGTTACCAATAAACATCATCATTGGCATCATCAAACCGGATAGAAATTGGCTTTTCCAACCACTTTCGTATAAGCGTTCATTAATCGCTTCAAAGGTCTGTTGTGCTTCTTCACTGCCGTTGTAAACTTTAACGACATGATGGCCAGCGTAAATTTCTTCAATATGTCCATTAACGGCACCTAAGTCTTCTTGTTGACGAACAAAATGGGGTTGAGATTTTTTCGCAATCAACACCATTCCGATAAAGCCAAAGGCACTTGCCCCGATGCCAATGAGCGCTAAAATCCAACTGTTGTGAAACATCATCACGACTGTCCCAACAAACATAATCAGTGAGATAACCAAACTAACAATGCTTTGGCTCATCGTTTGACCAATCACATCGACATCGTTGGTCACACGACTCAAAACATCTCCATGACTCACTTGATCAAAATAACTGAGTGGTAATTGGTTGATTTTCCGTGAGATATCAGTACGTAACTTTTGACTGATTCGTTGCATCACTGTCACCATGATATAACCTTGGGTGAAATTCAACAAGACGGAAGCCGCGTAAAAAATAACCAAGATCAGCACAATGTTTCGCACAGCAGTGAAATCAATCGTTCCCGAAGCAGGGAGTCCTTTTTGAATTTCATTGGCGAGGTTTCCGAATAAATTAGGTCCGAGAATTTGCAAGAAGGTGCCCACAGCTGCTAGTCCAGTTGCAATCAAAACCTTTGGCATGTAACTTTTACAATAGTTGAGTAACTTACGTCGAATCTCTTTTTTCTTTTTTTGCTTTTCGATCACTTCTTGCTTCGTCTTAGCCGATGCTGCTTTTTTATTTTCTGCTTCATTTTCCTTTAATTCAGCTTCGGGCGTCTCTTTTTGATTCAGGGTTGTTTGCTGCTCTTTCATATTGCCAGTTCCTCCTCGCTTAGCTGACTCATTGCAATTTCTTTGTAAACATCACATGTTTGTAACAATGTCTCATGGCGACCTTGACCGACTATTTTCCCTTCATCTAAGACAATAATTTGGTCAGCATCCATAATCGTTCCAATCCGTTGTGCGACAATGATCATCGTCGCATCTGCCAATTCTCGTTTTAACTCACGACGTAAAACTTGATCTGTTTGATAATCCAAAGCTGAAAAACTATCGTCAAAAATATAAATTTCTGGTTTTCTACAAATGGCACGGGCAATCGAAAGGCGCTGCTTTTGACCACCTGATACATTGGTGCCATCTTGGGTAATTTCTGCTTCGTAAGTACCTTCTTTGGCTTCTACAAAATCCGTCGCTTGAGCAATGGCAAGGGCATGTTTAACATCCGCTTCTGAATAACTAGCTTGACCGTTTCCACCAAATGCCACATTTGAAAAAATCGTTCCTTTAAACAAAACAGCTTTTTGAGGAACATAGCCGATTTTATGATGCAATCCTTCTCCTGTATATTCTCGAACGTTAACACCGTTGAGTAAGACTTCACCTTCTGTCGCATCAAAAAACCGTGGGATCAGGTTAATCAATGTCGATTTCCCGCTTCCAGTTGCACCAATAAAAGCGAGGGTTTCACCTTTTTTAACGGTAAAATTAATGTCTTGTAAAACGTAATCTGAAGCGCCTGGATACTTAAAGCTGACATGATTGAACGTCACTTCACCCCTGTACCCTGCTATCCCTTCTGTTTTCGTCCCATTTACAACAGTCGGCTCGGTATCCAACACTTCATGAATGCGCTCTGCTGATACACTGGCACGCGGTAATACAATAAAAATCATCATTAACATCATGAAAGACATAATCACTTGCGCTGCATAATTAGAAAAGACGATCATCTCAGCAAAGATGGGCAATCGATCCGGTACTTGCGCCGCATTAATTAAGTATGCGCCGATCCAATAGATGACCAATGTAAGTCCACTCATCACAAATGACATAATCGGTGTTGCACTGGCTGCCGCCCTTCCCGTATAGAGTTGCGTTTCTATCAACTCATCATTGGCGCATTGAAATTTAGCTTCTTGATAGCCTTCTGCATTATAAGCTCTCACAACACGAACACCGGTTAAATTTTCACGTGTGACACGATTCATGTTATCAATCAAGGTTTGCATTTTTCTAAACTTGGGTATGACAAAAAACATAAAAAATGCAACAACGACAAATAGTATCAAAATCGCTACCCCTGTTACCAACGTCCATTCGATTGCTTTTCCAGCAATTCTTGTCATGGCCCAACCGGCCATAATCGGTGCTCTAACAATAATGATCAAGCCCATTGTAATGAGCATTTGTACTTGCACGATATCATTGGTTGAGCGGGTAATTAAGCTGTCAGTAGAAAAATGATTAATTTCTTCCATCGAAAAAGCGTCAACTTTCTTGAAAACCAAACTGCGCAATCGTTTCGAAAAGCGTGTTCCAATCATGGAAGCAAAATAACCGACAACCGTCGCAGCAACTAAACTACCGACTGTCGCCAACATCATCATACCACCTGCACGCCATAGTCCTGCTATACCCTGCTCAGAATCAAGTGTTTGAACCAATGTTGTGATCTCAGCCATATATCTTGGAATGGTTAGCTCTAACCAAACTTGAAGCACAATAAAGATTAGACTTCCAAACGCCATTAGCCATTCTTTAAGGGTCAAATATTTGAAAATTTTTATCATCAACTTCACCTTTATTCATTTATATTATTCCCCCTACTGCCTCAACTTTTCCTAGTGAAGCATGCGTTGCCGAGCGAATCCATTTTTCTTCAAAAAAGAACTTCAAACTTGAAGCCCTTTAAATTAAAACAAGACGATGAAGAACGCAATCAGGCAAAGAATGCCCAGTACAATCAAAAGCGTCGCTAACCTAACTTCTTTACTTCGTTGCTCCATACGTGCAATTTCATAATTCATTTTTGTTTCTTCTGCTGCCGAGAGTGGGAGGGATTCCAATACTTTTGAATCAGCTGTGATTTGATTCTCGACTTTAAAATTTGAATGAAAAGGCGCCTTAGGGGCAGGTTGTCTAACATCACTGGCTTTAATCACTTCAATTTCTTCTGGTTCATACTCAGCTTCAGAGAAGTCTAGCTGTTCGAATGCTTCAACCATTTTCTCTGTTTGACTCTCTTTTGACAGGAAATCTTTACCGACACTCACTGGTCCTTGTGGCGCTTTACCGTCGAGCACTTCTTCAAAACCAAAATTGCTGGCATGCTTTTTCCCAACGCGTTGAACACTATCCTTTTCAGCGTTTCTCACAGATGAATCCTCAGTCTCTTTCACGGTGCTTGTTTCAGTATGTCTCACATAATCTTTTAAGGATACACGATTTTGAGTGGTCGTTTGCTGATTTAAAAGTTGACCTAATATTTCTTGCTTGAGACGTGCTTCTTCATCAACCACTGGTTCTTCAACAGTTGAAGGCGCAACAGGTTCAGGTTGCAAGTCTTCCTCCACTTCAGGGATCATTTCTACCACTTCGTCAAGCACTTTATGAGCCACGTTGTCTGTCAATGCATGATCAATGGCTTTTTCAGGCATGCGCCCTGTTTTTTTCTCTTCTGTCTTTACTTTCGACAGATTTGCATCAAGCTTTCTTGTAATCGTAGAGATGTTTTTAACAAACAATACTTCACCTGGATCATTAAAAGCAACTTGAAAGTCTAATTCACTTGATTGTCCATTCGCATAAGCGAATGTCAACTCATGATAGTGTGCAATCACTTCTGCATAGCTCATCTCAAGCGTATACGTTCCTTTTAATTCGTTGATAAGACCCGCTCTGATGATCAATTCCACTTGCGCAATGGTATAATCTGAAAGCTGAACTTCAAGTCCAAAAACTTTGCCTTCTGTCTCATCAATAGCGAGGTATGATGGGACTAAAAATTTAACATTGAAACTCATTTTTGTTTCATCTCTTGATAAAACTTCCATGTCTAATGTTTGGGTAATTAACTGTTCTAATTTGGGATCATCACCTTCAAGTAACATCCCAATTACTTTATGTTCAAATTTTTCATAAGTCATAGCTCTTATTCGCTCCTAAGGTTTTTTCCTTTATCTGGGATAAATCGACTATTTGGTAAAGTACTCGACACCACTCTTAAAGATTTTCTGATCATAATTTCCGATCACATTTTTGAGTATCCCCTGTCTAGAACGCTCCGTATGCCCCATTTTACCTAGAACCTTTCCATCTGGTGAGATTAAGCCTTCAATAGCCATTGTTGATCCATTGGGATTGTAATGTTCATCCATTGTTGGCGTTCCGTCAAGATCCACATATTGGAAAGCAATGAGGCCATCGCGGATTAATTGCTTAATGGTCTGGTCTGCCGCAGTAAACTTTCCTTCTCCATGTGAGATGGCCACATGGTGGATATCTCCCGCACACATCTGTGTCAACCACGGTGAGTTAGCACCTGTGTAGCGCGTTCGAACCACTTTTGATTGGTGACGACTCATGTTGTTGTGTGCAAGGGTTGGTGAATCAGGTGTCACCTTAAAGTCTTGATACGGAAGTAAGCCTGATTTGATTAATGCTTGGAAGCCATTGCAGATACCGATGATCAAACCGTTACGTTCAAGTAGGCTTTCAATGCTTGCTTTCACTTTTTCATTTTTCAAGACCGCTGCAATGAACTTAGCTGATCCATCCGGCTCATCTCCTGCACTAAAGCCACCTGGCAAAAATAGAATTTGTGACTTTTCAATTTCAGTTGATAATTGGTCGATAGAAGCATTGATATCAGCAATACTTAAATTTCTAAAAACATGAATATGTGTCTTGGCACCCGCTAATTGGAAAGCAGTGGCACTGTCATATTCTGAGTTGGTGCCTGGGAAAGCTGAAACTAACACACGTGGCTTAACCCTCAGACCCGATGTTTTGATCATGACGCGCTCATAAGTGATCGGTTCGACTGCGCGCTTGTCTGGATTCGTTGCTTTTGGATAAATCGCTTTGAAGGTTGATTCCCATGCGGCGATCGCTTCTTCAATCTCGATGGTTGCATCGTTAATTTTGATCGTTGAATCAGTCGTTGTGATCCCTAAATGGCAGGCGCCTTCGATATTTAAAATTTCAGTTGATTCAACGATGATGGATCCGATTAACTTATCGAATAAATTTTCTTCCGTGTTGATGATTGCACCGATTTTATTCCCAAATGTCATCTTGGCAATGCCTTCAGCAATTCCACCTTGTTTAACGGTAAAAGCAGCCGTGATCAACCCTTTTGAAATATGTTCATAGATCGCATCGTAATTGGCTTTTAATTGGTCAAAGTTAGGCATCATATTGGCGCATTGATGATGCTTGAACAAATAAATATAGCTGTCTGCTTTTTTAAATTCTGGTGAGATAATGTTGCTTATTTTTTCCGTTTGAACAGCAAATGAAATCAAAGTTGGTGGCACATGTAACGCTTCGTAAGTCCCGCTCATGCTGTCTTTTCCACCGATGGCTGGCAAGCCGAACCCTTTTTGAACGTGAATAGCACCTAATAAAGCGGCAAAAGGTTGTCCCCAAGTTTGAGGGTCGAGTCCTAACTTTTGAAAATATTCTTGGAAAGAAAAGCGAATGCCTTGCCACTTCCCACCTAATGCGACCACTTTAGCGATTGATTCAATAACCGCATAAATCGCACCATGAAAAGGTGATTTTTCTGCAATCTCAGCGTTGTAGCCATAAGTTAAAAGGCTCGCTAAGTCTGTTGTGCCGTTTAAAACGGGTATTTGATGAACGGAGCCTTCCGTTTCTGTTAGCTGGTATTTGCCACCATAAGGCATTAAAACAGTTCCCGCACCGACATTTGAATCAAACATTTCAACCATGCCTTGCTGGGAGGCCACGTTGTGACTCGCTAAATTGTTTAGAAATTGTGCTTTGAGATCAGTCCCTACGACGTTACCACTGAAAACATCTTCGCCAACAGTCGTCGAAACTTCAACATTTATTTGACCTTGAACACCATTTGTGTTAAGGAAATCGCGAGACAAGCTGACGATGTTAACACCTTGATGTGTCATCGTTAAACGATGATCATCCGTCACTGTCGCAACGATAACAGCCTCTAAATTTTCTGCCCGAGCAAAGTCGATAAAGGCTTGGGCATCTTCTTGATCTACGACAACAGCCATCCGTTCTTGAGACTCTGAAATGGCAATTTCTGTTCCATTTAACCCTGCGTATTTAAGTGGGACTTTATCGAGGTCAATGTGGAGTCCATCTGCTAATTCTCCGATGGCCACGGCAACCCCACCGGCACCAAAGTCGTTACATTTTTTAATGCGGGTTGTGACCTCGACTTTTCTGAATAAGCGTTGGATTTTTCGTTCAACAGGTGCATTCCCTTTTTGAACTTCTGCTGATGCTGTTTGAATGGAGCTCACATCATGAGATTTTGATGACCCCGTTGCACCACCGACACCGTCCCGACCTGTTGCACCACCTAGTAAAATGATCACATCTCCTGCGACCGGTTGTTGACGAACGACATTTTTCGCAGGTGCTGCTGCGACGACTGCACCGACTTCCATATGCTTGGCTTTATATCCGGGGTGATAGATTTCGCGCACAAAAGTCGTTGCCAGTCCAATTTGATTCCCGTATGAGGAATTTCCATGCGCCGACCCTTTTGAAATGGTCACCTGTGGCAGTTTACCTGGCATCGTGTCTTCAATTTTTTCTGTTATATCAGCACCCCCCGAAAGACGCATGGCTTGATAGACATACGCACGTCCTGATAAAGGGTCTCGAATGGCACCACCGATACATGTCGAAGCACCACCGAAGGGTTCGATTTCGGTTGGGTGATTGTGGGTTTCATTTTTAAACATGAGTAAGTAAGGTTCTGGCTTTCCATCTACTTCCACGTCAATATAGACGCTACACGCATTAATTTCATCAGAGACTTCCAGATCATCAAGCATCCCAAGTTGACGTTGTGCGCGTCCTGCAATGGTCGCCATGTCCATCAAAGTCATTGGTTTTTGATTCAGACGTTCTCCGTGAGCAAATTCACGCATGGCGACATATTCTTCAAAAGCTGCTTGCATCGTTGCTTGAAAATTGCCTTCTTGGAAATGAACATCTGTTAAAATGGTTTCAAAGGTTGTATGACGACAATGATCAGACCAATACGTATCTAACACTTTCAATTCTGTTTCAAACGGGTCCCTTTTTTCTTCATCACGAAAGTATGTTTGAACATGCGTCAAATCTGCCAACGTCATCGCCATACCCTGTTCACTTAAAAAGGCCTCTAAACCTGTTTCACTCAACTTGTTAAACCCGATCTGAACAGCAACAGCTTCAGGTACTTCTAGTACTGGGAGTGCAAGTTCAGCAGTTAAATCTTTCTCTCTTGCTTCGATTGGGTTAATGACAAACTGTTTAACTTTTGCCAAGTCGCCTTCATTTGCGCCTTCTAAAATAATCACTTTTCCAGATTTAACAACCGCTTCTTCATTCCCCGTTAAAAGAAGTAATGCTTGCTGCGCCCAATCTGCACGTTGATCATACTGACCTGGTAAAAATTCCGTTGCGAAGTAAACTTTTCCTGACAAGTCCAAGGTTTTTAAAACATCATCTGCGACAACTTCTGACAAGACATTCTCCTCAGCAACTTGTATATCTGATTCTGACACGTTAAACAAATCATAAACATTCACAATGCGAACATCGTGTAAGTTTAAACCAAGCATCCCATTAAGATCAGCAAGCAAACTTTTTGCTTCACTTTTATAGGCTTCCTTTTTCTCTACGAAAATGCGGTGTGTATTCATGTTGTTCCTCCATCTCATCGAACTAGTGCATCACAACATAAGTAACCACGCCTACTCATGCGTCTCATTTCCAACGACTGCGTCAACTCGTCCTAATGCTGGTAGCATCCAGTGAATGCTACCGGCATTGGTACGAGTCGTCCTCGTTTCCTTGTATTTGAAAATGATACACGCCAATATGCGCTATTACTTACGTTTTGCTACACTAGATTCCATTGCTTACATGCTGGTGCAGTTCTTTTTTATTCTGGCAACCTTGCTAAAAACCGATCCACCTTAACTTTCAATTTATGCCAGTCATCTCCTATAAAGTTAAGATGCCCCACTTTGCGATTTCTTTTCATCTCGTCTTTGCCATACAAATGTAACTTGGCATCTTGAAATTCTGGTTGTTGCCAAGCGGTTAATGCCTCATCCACGTGTTGACCCAATAAGTTAACCATCACAGCATATCCGCGCACTTGAGGCTTCACGAGTGGTAATCCACAGATGGCACGTACATGTTGTTCAAATTGACTCACCGTGCATCCATCAATGGTCCAATGTCCTGAATTGTGAGGACGGGGTGCCAATTCATTAATCACAATCCCTTCTTTTGTGACGAACATCTCAATCGCAAGTGTCCCGACAAAGTCCAATTTTTCGATAAGTCCTTGCGCAATGGTTTCTGCTTCTTGTCGCAAAGATGCATCAATTTGGGCGGGTGCAAGACTAACATGCAAAATTTGATTCACATGCTCATTTTCAGTAACAGGGAACACTTCAATCTCACCCGTTATACTACGTGTGACAATGACCGAGACTTCTTTAGTAAAGTTAACAAAGCCTTCTAAAATATATTCATTCGCATCAATGATGGCAAGAACGTCCGGTAAATCTGCATCTGAGCGCAAAACCCACTGACCTTTTCCATCGTAGCCACCACTTGCTGTCTTCAGAATACAAGGATATCCGATTTTTTTGATGGCATATTTTAGCTCATCTTGACTCATCACAGCTAAAAATGGGGCCACTTGATAACCAGCTTCTTCTATGGCCAATTTCTCACGCAGACGATGTGAGGTCACAATAAGTGGCATTGCGCCTTGGGGTAAGTTCCCAAAAGAAGCTAATTCACGGACGGTTGCATAAGGGACATTTTCGAACTCATAGGTGACCACATCTGATTGCTCAAGCAACTCGACTAACGCTTTTTTATCATCATAAGCTGCATGCCATTCCAAATCTGCAATTTGACCTAGCGGGCTGTTCACACTTGGTTCTAAAACCGCAATACCATAACCCATTTGACGGGCTGCTATCGCCATCATCCGACCCAATTGTCCACCACCAATAATCCCAATGGTGCTCGGTGGCAATACTGTTTTATTCATTGAGATCACCTGTTTCCATAACTGCAGTTGTCATCTCTTGACGGTAGATGTCTAGTTTTTCAGCCAACACATCGAATTTCACACTTAAAATAGAAGCTGCCAGTAAGCCTGCATTTTTAGCACCTGCACTTCCAATTGCGACTGTTGCAACAGGAATACCACCTGGCATTTGAACAATGGATAACAAAGAATCCATTCCAGATAAAGCCTTTGACTGAATAGGCACACCAATAACAGGTAGCGTCGTCTTTGCTGCGACCATTCCTGGCAGATGAGCAGCACCGCCAGCACCAGCAATGATCACCTGAATCCCACGATCACGGGCAGACGCAGCATATTCAAACATTAAATCTGGCGTCCGATGGGCTGAAACAACACGTGCCTCATAAGAAATTTCAAAAGCTTCTAACACATCCATCGCTTCTTGCATCGTGGGTAAATCTGAGGTACTTCCCATAATCACACCGACCAGCGGCACTTTTGAAATTGAATAACTTTTTTCCACAATACTCACCTTACTTCCCAAAATCCGATTTTCTTTTCAGATCAGCTGCACACACAGGATGTCTCATGTTGCAACAAATACTTATCTCAAATTCTACCATCTTTTCAGCAAAAAATCAATGAACAAAACCCTTAACTTTATGACAAATACGAAAAAAAATGTCACAAAACTTCATAATTAAAAATTCGATACACCTCCAACATGTGTACCGAATTTTAAAAGAGCATTTACTCTGTCCGAAGCGCAGCAACAGGATCTTTTTTAGCCGCAATTCGCGCTGGGATAAAGCCGGCAAAAACCGTAAGCATCAGACTCAATAAAACAAGTTGAAACGCATGAGCTAGACTTAAACTTGCAACATTTTCCATCCCGATGAACTGGTAAATCATGTGACTGATTGGAATACTCAATAAATGGGTAATCGTAATCGAAAAGACACCTGATAAAAAACCGATAATAATCACTTCTGCAATAAAGATACGTGTCACATCTTTTTTCCTAGCACCTAACGCCCTTAAAATCCCAATCTCTTTTGTGCGTTCCATGACAGAAATATAAGTAATAATGGCGATCATGACCAATGAAACAACGAGTGAGATGGCACTAAATGCAACTAAAATCAGCGTTGTTGCCGTCAACACCTCACCTAACACATCAGCCATCACTGCTGCTTGATCCTCATAAATAATGCGATAAACATCATCCGTTATTTCTTCATTAAAAGCATCTAAATGCGCCATAATGGCATCCTTGGCTTCAAATGTCGGATAAGGGAAAATATGAATGGCTGCCGGCTCAATACGGCCACCTAAAGCAGTCAACATGGCCCTTTGCTCTTCTTCACTTTGTGTCACAAGGGTTAACACATTATAATCAGCTTCTTGTTGTGCCCGCACAATATCCGAATCAACTTCTCGCGCAACGACATAACGTGTGAGTTCATCACTGTGCACAATACCCGGGAAAAACAATTGCATGGACGCTTCTTCATCATGTTGTCTAAAAACACCTCTAATGGTGAGTGTTGTTGCATTTTCACTTTCGTACAACGCTTCTACATCAGGGTTCATGACAAAGTTTCCTTGATCCGTCTGAATGTAAAAATCATCATTTGGAAGCAGTCGCAACTCTAAACCAACGAAATCTTCGAAAGTCAATTGCTCCAAATCTTCAGTGTCAAATCCAAGCCCTTCTAATACATTTGCATTCACACGATTGAATTCATCAACAATGAGGACAAGATCTGTTTTATAAGTTGGGTACGCGCCCGCTAAAAGTTCATGGGTACGAAAAAGCAGTGATTCGCTTTCTTCATCAAATGGTTGAGGTAGCGTTGGTAAATTCAAGGCTGCACCGCCAGCCATCGTTGTCGACGTTCCAAGGGTGACGTTTACAATGTCATCATCTATTTCACGTAATAAATTAAGATTCATGTGATAAACATGCGTCATACTCCTCACATCTGCAGGATCAAGTTGTTCAAGATGCGCCAAAAGATCATCAGTGAGTCGATTCGTGTGAAGATAAGCTCTTTCGTCAGGTCTGTTGACATAGACGACATTTCGACTTGTACGTGATTCTAATGTAACGTCATTGTCCGCACCAAACAGACCCACTTGATCCCAATCGATCGCTTCTTCGGAAATAGAAATAGGCATGTCCATCAACGTTTCCGATTCAAAATAGGCAAGTTCTCGGTTAAAACCGTTGGATAATGCCAAGATAATGGCGACACCAATCAAACCAATACTCAGTGCCAACATGGTCAACGTTGTGCGCCATTTTTTCATCACAATGTTTTTTCCAGATAATTTTAAAGCCGTTAAGTAGCTCATACTGGTTCGTTTTAATTGATAGGATGACACTTCTTCAGGTGCCTCTTGAATCCGCTTAGGCTTTATTTCTAACCGTTTAGCCATTTGACGACGCAGTTCCACTGAATCAAACACTTGCCCATGATCAAAATAAATCAAACGGTCATCCGACTGGATCTGCAAAGTGGGATTTTTGGTCACCCTAACAACGAGTTGCTCATCATGGTCGTCAATCACCTCTTTGACAAGCATGATGATTTGCTCATCTGTTTTCAGATGCAACTGATTGGTTGGCGTCTCCGTTAAAACAAAGTCTGGCGTTTTAAATAAAAGTTGTTCTAAGTTCAAATACATCTCATCTCTTAATGGATCACCGTCATAGTGAATCAGTCGATCATGAGGATGCTCAAACAAAGTGGGATTTTGAGTCAGCCTGATCACTAATGGACCCCCTTGATAATCAAGTATTCGCTTCGCAAGCTCAATAATCTGTTCATCTGTTTTAGATGCTAATTTGTTTCCTGAGGTCGCTGTTAATGTCACATCGGGAACTTTCACCGTTGGATTAGAATCATAAATCACTTTTCCATCTTGAAAACGAATAATTCGGTCTGCGTATGCTTCTGCTAACTCCGGATTATGCGTCACCATAATGACCAGTTTTTCTTGTGCAATTTCTCGAATTAATGCCATAATTTGTCCACTTGTTGCAGTGTCTAAAGCACCTGTCGGTTCATCAGCTAAAATAATGTCGGGTTCATTGGCCAAAGCACGGGCAATGGCAACACGTTGCATTTGACCCCCTGAAAGTTGGTTGGGTCTTTTATGGATATGATCCTTTAAGCCAACACGTTCAAGCGCAACAAGTGCTTTGGTACGTTTTTCTTTAAAGGAAAGACCACTTAATGTCATGCCCATTTCAACATTGTCGATTAAATTCAAATGTGCGATTAAATGGTAGTTTTGGAAAACAAAACCAACGCTGTTATTTCGATAAGCATCCCAGTCACGATCATTAAAACGCTTTGTTGATTGCCCATTGATGATCAAATCACCTTCATCATAATGATCAAGCCCACCTAAAATATTCAAACAGGTTGTTTTCCCTGAACCACTCGGTCCTAAAATAGCGACAAATTCTTTTTTTCGGAAATTTAAATGTACATCGTCTAAAGCAACTTGAGTGAAATCTTCTGTTTGATAACTCTTTTTTATTCCTTTTAACTGAAGCATAATACGACTCCTCATAACTTAATATCCCTATCTTACCAAAACATCCCTTAACTTGTCAAATAAAGTCGACTCTTTTTAGTCTCCCAAAGGCAGTAAACACGTTCTATTTTTTAAAGGTTTTTCCATTAAATAAAACCTTTCGTCAAAAGATCGTTCAAAAAATAACGAAATTATTTTTTATTTTTTTGACAAAAATAAAAATATATGTTATAATTTGTCCTGTTAGTTCTTTGTAACACGTGAATCCCTCAACATTTAAAGGAGGTGTTATGCATGTTAAATACTATTTTTGGCATCGTCTTCGGTGCAGCAAATCGAATATTCCAAGCTTTTGATTCATTCATGACATGGATTTTCGGATAGTTCTTTCATCAACTCAAACGACAAAACATCATCCAGATCATACGATGGAAAAAGTTGCATTTAAATGCAGCTTTTTTTCCGCCTTGAAAAACAGCTTGTTAGGCAATGTCGCCACGAAGTTTATCCTATCATTGTTAACCTTCTGTTAAGTATGGCCTCATTTTCAAAACACCACCGGGATTTTGATTCAAATTTCATCATCTCTTTACAACTTTTGAATAGCTTACGCAAATAGGGTCTTATCTATTCATTTGAGATTCGTTTCATAAACAACTTAAAATTCTTCGTGTTTGTGAAAGATATACGCACATAAACGAATTTAAAAAATAAGTATTGAAAATACCAAGAAAAGTATGCGTTGACGCATTGACATTATGTTTATTTTCGTGTATATTAAGCGTATCCTCTCGGGGACATTTAAAATTTTAGATAAAGGGGGTATCCTGATGAGAAAGAAAAATTTGGTCATGAAAGCCGCAATGTTTTTACTTGCTCTAGCACCTGTTACCGTTGCACCAGCTAGCACATTCTGGCTTTGGGGAGAGCCTGAATTACCTCAAAAAATGAAAAAGATGTAAAAAAAAGTCGAGTGTACTCGACTTTTTTTAATGCTTAAATCCAAACTGGATCGTAAAAACCAAATACCTTGCATCTAAAGGTCGCGCTTTGTAGTGCTCCAAATAGGTTTCAAAACAGACAATACGACCATTTAACGCTTCGACTTCTTGCTTTACTTCATAGAGTCCATAGCCACGTCCATCTTCTGATTTGGTCGAGTAACCTTTTTCAAAGATGAGGTCTAAATCCGTATTACTCGTTTGCAAATATTCATTAGAAATGGACAAATCAAAACTATGCGCTGCACAACTAAAGTAAACAATAATGGGTTTTTCAGTTTCAACTTCGAAAGCATTGTCAAGTAGCGCGCCGATAAACGATAAGATCTGTTCAAATTTTACCCCATCGTAATCTTCATAGTAGCGCAAATCTGTAATCACGTCAACATCCGCATTGCGATGTTTTTTCTTTTGTTCAATCACTTCAAGAATGGCTTGCTTCGGATGATCAATCCGAGGTGGTTTCTCACCTATTTCAGGACTGATATGATGAACAAGTTCATCAAACATTTGACGAAGCTTTTCAACATCATCAACCAGATATGCCGTATTTCTAGCAGCGACAATCTTATTGCCAATAAAATGTGCCCTTCCAACATCAATTTCCACTCTTTTGTACAGTCGGATGATCACCGGGATAAACCCGACGATCGCAAAGCAAATAATCAGCAAGTAAAAGACCATATCCGCTGGGTTATTGTCAAAGTTCATATAAAACAAAAAAGAAAGTGTGACCAACACCACAATAAACAACAATGCTTTTACAAGCGTGTTCGTCTTAATGTAGTTAAAAAATTGATAAAATTTAAGTTTATAGCATAAGAGAACCAAGCATACGACGACCAGTGCATGCATCATTAACTCATTGGGAATAAATTGACGCATCAATGACTGTACCAAAAACGACACGGGTGTAATGATTGGAAATGCCAAAGCAGCAATCATTAACGTGTCGGAAAATGAACGTGTTGACAGAAGTTTCGTTATTAAAATGAGTCCGACAGTGATCGCAATTCTAGAAACAGCATCACTTGTATAATGAGAGAAAACGCCAAATACCAGTCCATAAAACACACCCCAAACCACCATGGGCATTTTGATCTTAACACTTTTCATCCTAAACAGCGTTCGTGGGCGAAAAGAAAAGAATTGCATTTTACGTCTTGTGACATTCTGACAAAGGTAATAAATCATAACAAAGTCAAGAAAAAGAAAGAGCGACTGGTTCAACACCCCTAACATGTCGGTCATCTCCTTAATTTCCTTTCCAACCCTTTTAACACACCGTCTTTAAACGTTCTCCCAATGGGAATCAACGTATCTTCACGCTCAATTTTAACTTTATGCATCGAATTCTCAACAGTCGTGTATTCCATCAACTTCTGATTAATGATATGACTTTGATGACACCTGATTAAAAACCCTTCTGCACCTGATTGATCCATAATCTCTGATAAAGAGACGCGGAAGGTCTTCATCTTGACACTGTCATTCTTCGGATCATAAATGAAAAAACGTGTGTCATGCTCATTACTCACTTTTTCAATCCGAACGATGTCATGCGTGGGGAAAACAGTTCGGTCACTTCTTTCTTTAATAAAAATAAAGCTTGTTAAAGGTGTTTCAAATCGGTCTAACTCACGGTAAATCGTTGCGATCAGTCGTTGCTTCGTCAGGTCTTGTTTAACCAAGTAAACAGCACTACCAATACGTTCATGCACATCGATTTGAAACGCTGCGTCATACTCGACCGTTTGAAAAACAATGGTGTTATACGGATACTTTTCTCGAATTTCTTCTGCCAATTGGATCCCTAATTCATCCTGACCTTTAGTTAGATTAATGTCGAGCAGAAAAAGGTCGATGTGCTGATGCTCCACAATATCTCGTCCTTCTTCAAATGTTTTAGCTACCAACACCAAAAGATCTGGAAATTCATCATTGATCCATTTTCTAAGCATTTTCAAATGTGCTACGTTATTTTCAGCAATAAAGATTGTTTTCATTTTTATACCACCCATTCTAAATGTATTTTTCACGCATTTTTTTACAGTTAACAATTCTACCACTTTTATCTACCCAGTGCAACCTCATTTGCCATTCGTTGACAAATTTTTTCTATTTAAACAATATTGACTTTGCTGAAATTATTTAAAAATAAGGGCGTCATATCTACATAAATAATTCGTTTTTTAAATAGATTGTCACATTAAAGTTGAATATGTGTAGAAATTGTCAAATAACCGCCAAATAACCCCTATTTTTTGTCGTCGTTATTTTTTATGCGCATCAGAAAATTTTAAGCAAATTAAAAAATGCAAAAGTACTAAAAACACGTTTTCCTTCCTATTTTAACAAAAGCCTTTGTCTTCACCGTAGACAAAGGGCTTTAAATATGATATATTTTAACTGTTACTTCACTCTACTTTGAAAGGAAGAATATTGATGCATTATAAACAAGCAGCTCTTGAAATGAGAAAATCAATCGTTGACATGATTCACCATGCTAAATCAGGTCATCCAGGTGGTTCGTTATCAGCAACAGATATTTTAGCTTATCTTTACTTTGAGGAAATGAATGTGGATCCAACTCAACCAAAAGATCCAAATCGTGATCGTTTTGTTCTATCAAAAGGTCATGCCGCACCTGTTTTATACACCGCTTTAGCGCATCGTGGTTTTTTCGACACTGAATTATTACCGACTTTACGCAAATTAGAATCACCGCTGCAAGGTCATCCAGACAGCAAGAAACTGGTTGGTGTCGATGTTTCTACTGGTTCTTTAGGGCAAGGTGTATCAAATGCCGTCGGTTTAGCATTAGGTGCAAAACTGGACAACAGTTCTGTCCGCGTTTATGCCGTTTTAGGTGATGGCGAGTTACAAGAAGGCATCGTTTGGGAAGCTTTAATGGCATCTGTGCATTACAAACTGGATAACTTAGTCATCATAGTCGACAACAATGGGTTGCAAATTGATGGGAGAAACATTGACGTGATGGATCTGGGTACCATTGATGATAAATTCAGAGCTTTCGGTTTAAACACCATTGAAATTGATGGACATGATTACGACCAAATTGAAAAAGCTTTTGCCACTGCGAGAGAAACGAAAGGTGTGCCAACTGCCATCGTTGCGAAAACCATTAAAGGTAAAGGTGTTTCGTTTATGGAAGATGTGCCAGAATGGCATGGGGTTGCACCGAGTGCAGAAGATCTTGAAGCTGCACTGAAAGAATTATCAGCACAGGAGGTCAAATAATGGGACTTGCAACACGTGACGCATATGGAAAAACTTTGGTTCAATTAGGAGCTGAAAACAAAGATATTGTTGTGCTAGATGCCGACCTTTCTAAATCAACAAAAACAGCTGATTTCGGTAAAGCTTATAGCGACCGTTTTATCAATGTCGGGATTGCTGAACAAAATTTAATGGGGATTGCAGCGGGACTTGCCAATTATGGAAAAATCCCTTTCGCTTCAACTTTTGCCATGTTTGCAACCGGTCGTGCCTTTGAAATTATCCGTAACTCGATTTGTTACCCCAATTTAAATGTAACCATTGCTGCGACGCACTCGGGAATTTCAGTTGGTGAAGATGGTGGTTCTCATCAATCTGTCGAAGACATTGCCTTAATGAACTCGCTTCCTAACATGGAAGTCATCGTACCCGCTGATGCAAGGGAAACGGAAGAAGTCATTAAATATGCTGCCCAGCACAAAGGACCGCTTTATATTCGTTTAGGTCGTTTAAATGTGGATGATATCTTTGATGAAGCTTATACGTATCAACACGGAAAAGGTGTTCAACTAACGGATGGAGATGACGTGACCATTGTCGCAACTGGCTTAATGACCGCCAAAGCAAAAGAAGCTGCTGCCACTTTAAAAGCAGACGGTATCAACGCACGCGTCATTCACATTCCAACCATCAAACCCATTGATCGCGACATCATTGAAAAAGCAGCCCGTGAAACAAAATTTATTTTAACATGTGAAGAGCACTCTGTCATTGGTGGATTAGGCGCTGTTGTTTCAACGGTTACGTCTGAAACGTATCCAACGAAAGTTGTGAAACTCGGCATGTATGATACATTTGGTGAGTCTGGTACACCAGCAGCCCTTTTAGAAAAATACGGCTTAACTGCTGAAAATATCGTCAAAATCGTTAAAGCGCATGTATAATTTAAAATCATTCAATTGAAAAGGAGGTGTTTGGTAAATAGGCCAAACAGGTTGGAAACGAAGAAGGAAAAAGCGGAAGGTACAAAAAAGTACATGCGCATTGTTCTTAACAAGGTTGACAAAAATGTGACGCCTATTTACCGAAGACAATGAAATTATTTATCGACACGGCTAACGTAGAAGACATCAGATTAGCAAATGACTTAGGTGTCATTTGTGGTGTCACAACAAACCCATCTTTAATTGCAAAAGAAGGACGTGACTTCAAAGAAGTTGTGACTGAAATTACCTCTATTGTAGATGGTCCTATCTCAGCAGAAGTGATCTCTTTAGAAGCAGATAAAATGGTTGAAGAAGCAAAAGAATTAATCAAAATTCACGAAAATGTTGTAATCAAGCTTCCAATGTGTGCAGAAGGTTTAAAAGCAACGAAACAGTTGACTGCGCTAGGAATTAAAACAAATGTCACGTTAATCTTTTCACCGACACAAGCTTTACTTGCTGCGCGTGCAGGTGCAACTTACGTCAGTCCATTTTTAGGTCGTTTAGACGATTTAAGCCAAGATGGTGTTCAGTTAATCGAAGACATTGCTGAAATCTTTGAAATTCACGGCTTAGCTTCTGAAATCATTTCCGCAAGTGTTCGTCACCCAATGCATGTCGTTGCCGTTGCAAAAGCGGGTTCTCATATTGCAACCATTCCTTACAGCGTCATCGCACAAATGATTAATCATCCATTAACCACTTCTGGTATTGCGCAATTCTTAAAAGACTGGGAAGGCGTAGAAGCCAAATAAATAACAAGGAACTACTCCTGTGAGTGGTTTTTTTGCTTGAGGAGGAACCTGATGTATACCGTTATTTTGCCTGCTGCTGGAACTGGTTCACGGATGAAGCTTGGTTATAATAAGTTGTTCCACCAAGTAGCCGACCGGACGGTGATCGAACATACCGTCTCTCATTTTCTAAATGATGCACATTGCACCCAAATCATCATTGTGACAAATGCGCATGATCAAGCAAAGATGTCCGATTTATTCAACAGTCATGCCCATGTTGATCTTATTTTAGGTGGCAATACGCGCCAAGAAAGCATTTATCATGCACTTGAGCACGTAAAAGAAGATGTCGTGCTTGTCCATGATGGCGCAAGACCTTTTATCAACAGTCGTATCATCCATGCGTGTTATGAAACAGCAAAAAGTGGTCTCGGTGCCATCACTGCTGTACCCCTTAAAGACACGGTTAAAAAACGACAATCATTCCAAACAGCGCTCATTGAAAAAACCCTCAACCGAGCTCGACTGGTTGCGACTCAAACACCTCAAGCTTTCCCAACGTCAGTTTTAAAAATGGCCAATGCACGTGCGAAACAGGCCCATACATTAAATGAAGCGACGGACGATGCCAGCTTGGTTGAACAATATACAGAAATTGACATTAAAATCATTGACGGTGATTACAAAAATATGAAATTCACGACAAGTGAAGACATTGCATATTTCGAATTTTTGATGAAAAAGGAGCACGGCTAAAATGCGTATCGGTCATTCAAAAGATGTTCATAGATTAGTGCCTAACCGACCTTTAATTTTGGGTGGTGTTGAAATTAACCATCATTTAGGCCTTGACGGCCATAGCGATGCAGACGTTTTGACACATGTTGTGATCGAATCCATCATGGGTGCCTTGGCATTAGGTGACATTGGCACTCACTTTCCCGATACTGACCCAGCTTACAAAGGCGCTCATTCGATGGATTTACTAGCAGCAACCAAGAAGATGCTTGACACATCCGGTTACCGAATTGGCAACCTTGATGCCACCATTTATGCAGAACAACCTAAAATGCAACCGCATATTGATAAGATGAGACAAAACATAGCAGACGTTTTAGCGATCAACTTAACACAAGTAAATGTCAAAGCAACCCGTGGCGAAGGCATGGGCTTTGTCGGGCGCTGTGAAGGCATGGGCGCTGAGTGTGTTGTGTTGTTGATGGAACGTGAATAAATGAGAGATTGAAGAAATAATCATGTGATGAACTAAGATTTTGGCTCTAAATCGTTATTTTTGTTGATTTTCACAGATGGTAAGCATTGAAAAATATGAAGAATATGCTATACTTCTAATTAAATGAGGGAAGTTACCGAGGAGGATGAACACGTTGGAAAAATTCAAAAAAACAACATTAGAAACAGAGAAAAAAATCATTTCTTGGCTGATTATCGCATTATTATCTGTCGTACTCCTATTTTTTGTACTGGGTCCTTTATTCTTGTCAGTTCATCGTTTTGATTCAAATGAAACAGAAGTTATCATCTATGATGAAGCGATTGGAGGCGAGTGATTGATGACGCATACATTGATGCATCAAAAGCTAAAAGTAGCTGATGTGATTCTTAATAGTAGTCATCGCATTGATGAAATTGTAACCGTTTATGATGAAGAACGACTACCTATCGGGACAAAAACAGTCAATGGGAAACCCGATAAACAAATGTTGAATGTTTGGTGGTCTAATCGTCGGATTCCCCTTAGTCGTTCTGGATTGAAAGATCATTTAGAACGAGAACCTTTTTTAACACCTGATGTTTTGCAAATGAAATCATGGGGACTCAGTTTGTCGGATCATTATTGGATGAATCCAGTGGCGACGCCTTTAAATTGGGATGAGATCAACTTTTTTGACAACGCTTTTTCTGAAGATGTGGGTCATTTGCTGATGGGGGAAAAACACAGCAAGCCATTAGATTTGGTCTCACCAGACAATACCTCAGACGGTTGGTTAAAGAAAAAATGGAAAATCATGGATGGGAAAAGATATTTAGTAAAAGCAGGGAGTTCACCTGCTTATCAAGAGCCTTACAATGAAGCCATTGCCTCTTTGCTAATGGATCGGTTAGGGATTGATCACATCCCATACCATGTTGTGATAGAGGATGATTTTCCTTATAGCGTTTGTGAGAACTTTGTGACAAGGGAAACAGAACTTGTGAGTGCTTGGTATGTGATGCAAGGAACGAAGCGTCCTAATCATGTTTCTTTATATGAACATTATATCGCTTGTTGTGAGGCACAGAGGCTTACATCTGTAAGAGAAGAAATTGACAAAATGATCGTTGTTGATTACTTAATGGTCAATGAGGACCGCCATCAAAATAATTTTGGTTTGATTCGGGATGTTAAAACGTTAAAGTTTATTGGCGTTGCCCCCATATTCGATACAGGTACTGCCCTGTGGTTCGATCAGTTTACACATATGATGGGCAGTACGAAACGACTCGCTTGCAAGCCATTTAAAAGTAATCATGAAAATCAGTTGAAACTCGTCACGTCTTTTAATTGGTTAAAGCTTGAGCAATTATCCGACATTGAAGACGAAATAAGGGCATTATTCATCGATTCTCTTTATATTGACGAGACAAGGCGTGAACAAATTATCGACCTTTTGAAAATCAGGATCAGCAAGCTAAAGACATATGTTGAACAGTTTTCAAAAAGTGTTGATGATGTTAAAGATGATGTGACACAGAATATGGCCTATTCGGGAAAGTGAGTTCTCATGAAAGAAAATAAATTTAAAAATTTGGTTGACATTTTTTGGGTTGCCACCAAGTTAGGGTTAACTTCATTTGGTGGTCCACAAGCACATCTCGGTTATTTCCACGCAGAATATGTGAAAAAAAGAAAATGGATTGATGACAAAAGTTATGCCGATTTAATGGCTTTGGCACAATTTTTACCGGGTCCATCTAGTTCTCAAGTCGGCATCGGGGTAGGATCTGCCCGAGGCGGTGTTTTAGGTGGGATCATGGCTTTTCTCGGCTTCACATGGCCTTCTGCGCTGATTCTCACGCTGTTTGCCCACTTTGCACAAAGTTTAGATGCCAGCACGCACACATGGCTAAACGGTTTAAGAATCGTCTCTTTGGCTATCGTTCTTCACGCTGCTTTAGGCATGGCCACAAAGTTGACACCTGATAAAAAAACAAAAGCCATTGCGCTCGGTGCGCTCGTGACTTTACTCGTTTGGCCGACCCGATTTACACAAGTCATCATTCTGACGGTCGCTGGTATCCTGGGGCTTATCTGCTTCAAAACACCACTTCATGTTGAAGGGAAAAATACCGCCTTTAACGTCTCAAAAACCTTTGGTACGACCTGCTTAGCTTTGTTTTTTATGCTATTAATCGCACTCCCACTGATAACCGCCCATTTGGATCAGCAATGGCTCAACCTCTTTAACCCCATTTTCCGCTCAGGTGCGCTGGTATTCGGAGGCGGACATGTCGTACTCCCCCTTTTGGAAGCTGAATTCGTACCAACCGGTTTAATGGCAAGTGATGTTTTTCTCGCAGGATTCGGGTTAACACAAGCGATGCCTGGTCCTTTATTTACCTTTGCTGCTTATATTGGAACGGTGATGAATGGCATCCTCGGCGCATTGATCGGTATTGGTGCCATTTTCTTACCCGGTATCTTGTTGCTATACGGTTGTCTCCCCTTTTGGGATGCATTACGTCGCAATGCGCTGATTAAGCGTGCTTTGATGGGCTTAAATGCCGCCGTCGTCGGTACGTTACTGGCTGCTTTTTATCAGCCCATTTGGATGCATTCCATTTTTAACCCTGTTGACTTTGCTTTATTTGCTTTACTTTTTGCTTTGCTTGCTTATTGGAAGCTACCGCCCTGGATCGTTGTTGTTGCAGGTGCAATCGGCGGATTTTTAATCGGAATGTTTTAAAAAATAATTGACAGATGTACCAAAAAATGATAGAATGAATGCTGTGTGTTTGAAAGGCAGCCACTCGCTGTTGTTAACAGATTTTAGATTAATACCGCTCTCATGCGATAAGTACGCTTAACCTTCTCGGCTGCTGTTGGCGAACGTACGACCTAGATAGTCTATCCTGATAACAAAAGCGGAAGTTCTCCTTGAAAGTACATCATAAATGACAAGCATCATTAAAATTTAAGGAGGCCACATTATGGCACGTTATACAGGACCATCTTGGAAAATCTCACGTCGTTTAGGTTTTTCAATTTTAGAAAATGGTAAAGAATTAAACAAACGACCTTTCCCACCAGGTCAACATGGTCAAGCGCGTAAGAAAATATCTGAGTACGGCTTACAACAACAAGAAAAGCAAAAATTACGTTTTGCTTATGGTATCACTGAAAAGCAATTTCGTCGTACATTTGAACGCGCAGGCAAAATGCCAGGTAAGCAAGGTGAAAACTTCATTCTTTTACTAGAGTCAAGATTAGACAATTTGGTTTACAGAATGGGTCTTGCTGCAACACGTCGTCAAGCACGTCAATTGGTTAATCATGGTCACATTCAAGTTGATGGAAGCCGTGTTGACATCCCATCATTCCAAGTGACACCAGGTCAAAAAATCAGTGTGCAAGAAAAATCAAAAGGTTTAGTCATCATCAAAGCTGCCATTGAATCAACCGTAAGTCGTTTAGCGTTTGTTGACTTTGACGAAAACGCAATGACAGGAACTTATTTAAGACTTCCTGAACGTTCAGAAGTGTTTGTCGACGTTGCTGAAAGTTTAATCGTAGAATTCTACAACCGTTAATCAATGAGAATCAGAAGTTTATTCTGGTTCTTTTTTTTGCTTGAATTTTATGTCATTTAAAAAGCCAGGCAACTTATGTTGCCTAGCTCTGAAGCTTTCATTCATCAAAAATTATTTTTTCTTCTTTTTGATCACTGTCGAAACTAAACCAAGACCGACGAGAGAAAGTCCTGCCAAAGGTGTCGTAACAACAGCTGTACCTGTTTGTGGTAATGCTGGATGCACTGCCTCTGGTACGGGTTGAACCTCTCTTATTGGTTCTTCTATTGGTTCTTCTCGAATCTCCGGCACTTCTTGCGTCTCTGGATGGATTATTTCAAAGGTGATCGAAGCTTGCGCTGTTTCTCCTGTTTCAGGGTCGGTTAAAACAAACACCGCTGTATAAGTCCCTTCTGCTAAATCATTCAATACCGCTTCAGGAATGGTCGTTCCAACACCAGATGCCACCACATTGCCTGCTTCGTCTAAGATGACCCAAGCTGTATTATTTTCTAATACTTGTGCGGAAACACCTGGTATATAAGGGTGTCCTGTAATGACGGTCGGATTAATCACTTGATCAATCTCAGCGGTAATGGCTAGTTCACGAGCTGGTGCGGCTTCCTCTGGATGGATCACCTCAAAAGAGACTTCTGCTTGCGCAGTGTTTCCTGTTTCTGGATCGGTTAAAACAAACACCGCTGTGTAAGTCCCTTCTGCCAAAGCAGTCAATACCGTTTCAGGAATCATCGTTCCAACACCAGATGCCACCACATTGTCCGCTGCATCCCGAATCTCCCACGTCGTATTATTTTCTAAAACATCAGCTGGCACTCCTAAGAGAGATGGATGTCCAATGATGGCGCTTGGATTGGTCGTTTTATCGATAGAAGCCGCTATCTCAGGACTACGAATATCGAATACGACCGCTGCTTGTGCCATTTCTCCTGTTTCTGGATCAGTCACTTCAAAAACTGCGGTGTAAGAACCACCACCTAGTTCATTTAAAACTGAGTCTGGGATAACTGTTCCAACACCAGATGCCACCACATTTCCTCCCGCATCTAAAATCACCCATGTGGTGTTATTTTCCAACACGTCAGCTGGCACACCAGGGATGCTTGGACTTCCTGTAATAGCACCTGGATTGATTGACTGGTCAGCTTCAGCTGTTACATCTGGATAGCGAATGTCGAATACAACCGTTGTTTGAGCGGTTTCTCTTGTTACTGGATCCATCACTTCAAAAAATGCTGTATAAGAACCGCCACCTAGTTCACTTAAAACTGAGTCTGGGATGACTGTTCCAACACCGGATGCCACCACATTTCCTCCCGCATCTAAAATCACCCATGTGGTATTGCTTTCTAACACGTCAGCCGGCACACCAAGAAGCGATGGATTTCCTGTAATAACACCTGGATTGAACGGTTGATCGACCTCTACTGTTACTTCTGGATAACGAATGACAAAGTCGACCTCTGCTTCCGTCGTCTCTCCTGTTTCTGGATTTGTCACAACAAACACAACTTGATAAAATCCTTCTTCTAATTCGCGCAACAAATCCTCTGGAATCGCGGTTCCAACACCGGATGTCACGACATTTCCGTCTGCATCTCGAATCTCCCATGTCGTATTTTCTGCTAAAACCTCTTCTGGAACACCTGGCACATAAGGATGAATCGCAATCTCATTTGGGTTGATCAAATGATCATCACCAATGATGACGTCTTGACTAGGCGGTAACGGTTCTGGGACGACTGGATCGGGATGAACGATTTCAAAGGCGACGTCTGCTTGTGCCGTTTGTCCTGTTTCTGGGTCGGTCACAACAAACGCAACTGTGTAAGAACCGTTTGGTAAATCGTTTAAAACATCTGCTAATATAACAGTTCCAACACCAGATAACACCACATTGCCTGCTGCATCTCGAATCTCCCATGTCGTATTCCCTTCTAATACATGAGCAGGAACCCCTGGAATAGATGGGTGACCCGTAATAAGGGTTGGATTGATCGGTTGATCAACAACAGCCGTGATTTCTGGGCGTCGAATCTCAAATGTGACGTCTGCTTGTGCCGTTTCTCCTGTTTCTGGATCGGTCACAACAAAGACTGCTGTATAAGCGCCATCTTCTAAATCCCTCAGTATTTCTTCTGGAACCACAGTCCCCGACCCTGATGCCACCACATTGCCTGATGTATCCAAAATGGTCCACGTGGTACGTTCTTCCACTGTTTCTTCAGGTACACCTAAAAGAGACGGATGACCGACGATTTCGGTTGGGTTCAACTCACGGTCTACTTCTGCTTCAATTTCTGGGACGCGAATCATAAATGGAACTTCTGCTTGTACTGTTTCTCTCGTCTCTGGATCTGTCAAAACAAACACTGCCGTATAAGAACCTTCTTCTAAGTTTCTCAAGATATTTTCTGGAATCACAGTACCTGATCCAGATGCAATAACACGACCTTCTGAATCTAAGATTTCCCATGTCGTGCTTGCTTCTAAAGCTTCCTCAGATAACCCTGGAATAATTGGATTTCCTGTTATTTCTCCTGGATTGACAATGCGATCAATATCAGCCGTTATATATGGAAAACGCGTATTAAAACTTACGTCTGCTTGCGCTGTTTCTCCCGTTTCCGGATCTGTGACAACAAAGACTGCTGTATAAGCACCTTCTTCTAAGTTTCTCAAGATATCCTCTGGAATCACAGTCCCTGGTCCAGATGCAATAACACGACCTTCTGAATCTAAAATTTCCCATGTCGTATTGTCTTCTAATACATGAGTGGGAACCCCTGGAATCGAAGGTTGAGCCGTAATTTCTGTTGGGTTTAACACATCGTCTAACACGACGTCAATTTCTGGGAAACGAATAACAAATGTCGTTTCATCCCGTGCGCTCAAACCGGTTTCTGGGTCTGTGACAACAAACACAACACTGTACGAACCTTCTTCCAAATCTCGCAAGATAGCTTCTGGAATCACAGTTCCTGGTCCAGATGCAACGACATTGCCCTCCGAATCCAGAATTTCCCAGACGGTATTGTTAGCTAAAACCTCTGGATCCACATCAGGCATATGAGGTAAACCCGTAATCGTTGTCGGGTTCACTGGTCGATCTATTTCTATTTCAATTTCTGGGACGCGAATCGTGAAATCTATCCCTTGTCTATGATAGCCCGCTTGTCCAGACTGAGATAAGCCAGGTGTAAACGCCCCATTTTCTAATGCTTCTAACGCTGCTTTTTCCGACAATTCTTCGATCAAATAAGCACGGTAATTGCCCGAACTTAACCCTTCAAGTACAGACTGCGGAATCTCGCTTCCTTCCCCGGAAGCGACCACATGGCCTTCCGAATCTAAAATTTCCCACCTGACGGTTGAATCTTCAAATCTTGGCTCACCTGTTATCTGTTCTGGATTCACTTCATCATCCATCTCTACAGTGATACTTGGATAACGAAAATTCACTTGTGTCACTGATTCAAAAACAGTTTCAACGCGTTCACCTTCAAATCCAAGTGTGACACGTATCGGTCTCGAATCCAGCACCCAAGGATAAGGGGCATAAACTTCCACCACGTCGTAGGTTCCAAGTAATAAACGTTCATCATTCACACGAATTTCTCGACCTTCATCATCAACAACAATCTCAGGAATCGCTACTGGTGTTGTCGCAATGCCAGCCTCATTTGTTTCAAGCGTCATCAATGGAACTTCAGCTCTTACACCATCCACAACTGGGTAAATGGCATATCTGAATCCTGCACCGAGCCTTTCACCTGAAGCATTCTCTTTTGCAATTTCAATAACACCTCTTGCTTCAAAGTTGCTAATTGTAACTGGAACGCGAATATCTTGTGCTTCTTCAAACGGTATTTCTACTCGAATTGGATCTGTCCTTAAAACATGAGGTGCTGGCGTACGCGTCTCTACTAAATAATACACGCCAACTGGCAATGTTCCCACATTTCTAATTTGACGTTCCCAGCCAAGCTCTATTCTTGTCGGCGTCCCACCTGGCACTTCTCTGGTACCTGCTGGACCTAAAACACCTTCTGCCAACATATAAACATAGCTATAAGCTGTAGAAACGTAACGCCATGCAGGGATCAGACCTGTTGTGGCACGACCATCAGCATCAGTCGTAATCGTAAGCGGCACGACATCTAAAACAGGATGACGTCTACCATGGGCATCGGCATCTGTCCATAAGTACTCGCCAGCTTCTTGACGATGAACTTGTGTCATGACAACATCACCATTTGCATCTCGAACCTCAAACTCAACACCAGCTAAAGGACCACCAAATTCATCAACCTTCATGACATCAATAAAACCTGCTGGACGACGGAAATAATAAGTAATCGTTCCTGTCGTATACGCCCTTGACGAAGCAATATGTCTTTGACCAGAAAAGTTGTCTTGCGGAATTGAAACATACTGCCAAGAAGCCCCTGGAAAACCATATACATCGTCCATACTCATACCTGACACGAAATTAACAGTCGTTCGGCTTCGATACCAGCCTTGATCTCTTAAACGTTGCTCTTGATGATACCAACCGAGACTACGACGGTAGGTGGTCGACAAAATATTGCCAGCTTCATCTCTTTCAACACTGATAATCTCAGTTGGCTCTGCTGTGTAACCTAATTCAATACTCCACTCCTCAGGTACATCCACAAAGTTTTCTAATGGCGCTAACAGTTCATGATGATATTGATCATCTTCAAAATAACGGGCTGTAATCCAACCTGTCAAAGCTGTGTATTCCATAGATAAAATTCTAAATCTTTGATCATTTACACTCCCACCTGTTGCCGCACCAACGCTAAATGCATACGAAATTGATTGCGCATTTGTAAATTCATCATCGTTAATCGTTTCTTCCGCTAAAATGTCTCCCAAATATTTTTCCCATATTTGTTGTGCACCTGGAATCGCTGCGACTAAAGCAGGATCCGGAACATAACCAATGTCATCATTTGGATCAAGACGCTGTAAAGCTGAACTATGGGTGTAAATGATACGTAAGATTTGCGTCGACGCATTATAACTAAATGTCACATGATGCCACTGATTATTCGTCGGATTTAAAGTTCCAACTGTATGCGTTGAACTCGCTCGAAGCATAGCTGTCGATCCTGGTTGACCCGGTGTCCCATTCCCTAGCTGTTGAGGTGCGGACAAAGCCCCCGATGCACCTAAATAAACACGGGCTGTTGGAACATTATTTGCATTAAGTTCTGTCGTCACAAAACCACCAAATGGAACACCTGCACCTGAAATACCTGCACCTGTAGCTGGGTAGCCAAAATGTCTTGGATCAGCTTCATAGGCACCTGTGCCTGTTTCTGTCACAGTTGCTGCACCTGTTCCGTTCCACCACGTATCAAAAGTAAATCCAAAAGCACCTGGTAGATTTCCAATCCCTCGGCCATTCCCTGCGGTCCCTATGCGACGGGTTTCATTAGGATGAAATCCAAAAGCAATCCCATCAGCACCTCGAAAATTAGAACGACCATCTAAAGGTACCGTTCCAGCTGCCGTTGCAACTCCTGGGGAAATCCATTCACCGTATTGATTTCTTCCTTGTTGCGTTGCTCTTCCAAGGAAAATATTCGCTGTTAAAAGGAAATCTTGACCCATATCAATACGTGGTGCCAAGGTGACACTCCCAACTTGATTGCCTTGTTCCTGTGTTAAAACAACGCCACCTGTTGCCACATCATAGGTCACTTGAGGATTATTTAAATGGAAGAAGTCAAGGAAATTGTCACGGTTAACCGCAATATCCCCTGAATAAATCCAACCAATCCCATCCACAGCTGCATTCGTTGCTGCAACAGATTCATTAGCTGCAACCATTTCCGCTAAGAATCGTTGTGATGACACTGGAAAAAGCTCTGTCAATCCACGATCTCCAATGGGTAGTGTTGAATTCAATTCCATCTCTGCTAAAGCAAGTTCTAAAGCAGATTCAAGTATTTGTTCAACACCCTCTTCCTCAACAAGCAGAGCTTGTTCATCACGATTACTCCATCCATTTTCTTGTCCAAAAGCACTCAAAAATGGATCAAAAACAAGTAAGACAGCTAATAAAAATAACATGAACTTACTTATCTTTTTTTTCAACATAGGTCTTCACCTCTTTAAAGTTTTTCATTAGCACAGTGACTTTCTGTGAGTAATTTCTACATAATCATACAACATAAATCATACCACAAAAAAAGAGAGATTTTATTTCTGTTGGAGTATTAAATACTTTCTTTGTATCATTTAATTCCTTTAAATACGACAAATAGCATAAATGTTACGATAAATATCACAAATGATTCAAATGACTGAATTATCAGTAACTTTAAAAATCACTATTCTTGATGCCACATATTCATTTTCAAATGAAAATGATGGCGACCCTTAACGGCGAACCCATCCATATACCTACCCAAGCCATTCCCTGTAAAAAATGATCATGCTTGTGATAGACAACCTTTAAAATGAAACATCCGCAAAAACAGATTTTAATAGATCATAAAAAATGCACCGATACATATACGACGACTGGTATATGCATCGGTGCATTTTTTCGTTTGTTGACCGGAAGCTATTTCATTTCTAGGAACTGTCTAAGTCAAAAATCAACATAAATTTATCAAAGCTTACTCATATAGCGTTTTTTTAGCTAAAAAATAACAACGATTTGATACAAATCAAACATGCCTTATGGTAGGATTTACACATGATGACGATCGCTTTAATAGCGTGCAGATAAAGGCGTGATATGGTAGTAGAAAGTATGTTAAGGCGAATCCCTTACGAGATTATATTTGAGCCAGTTGAACTTAAAGAGAAAGTAGGTGTAAGCCTATGGGGATCAGCTTAGAGGAACGGTATGAACAGATTTTAGAACAAGCCCAGAAGATACTTGCCCGCGGTGAATCCATTGAAATTAA
>WRKJ01000092.1 GCA_009778135.1 Defluviitaleaceae bacterium | reverse complement strand
AAGAGCTTCATTCTAAATGGGATGGTGGTCGTGTTCAGAACTGGGCTATGGTCCTTAATCAGCTTATGGTCAATGAGAAATTTGCCCAACGCATTGATAAATATAGTGTTTTTCTCCCTTAAACTTACACACTTTTCTTGACAAACCCAAATATTAATATTTTTAATAGAATTATCAGGGAATTTATGGTATAATAATCAGATATTTAAGCTTAGACAGGAGGAATACACGTGACGCATATTGCTTTATTTACTTTTCAAAGTATTTATCTTCTTTTAATGATCAAAATTTTGAGTTATAAGCTTTATGTTAGACTTAGTGATTGTTTTTGGGTTTTATTTTCAGGAATTAGTACTGGTTTATTATTTCCTTATATTGGCATCTTTGCATCACCGATATTAGTTTTTTTTATTTGCTGTTATAGCTATAAAGTCCATCACTATAATCTAAATAAATCTATTTTTCTATCAACCTTAACGATGCTGATAGGTATTTTATTTGATCATGTTACATCGATTATTTTGTCTATAATAGTGGGGGAAACAGGATTTGATAATGAATCTTTGCTTCTTGTTCATTTATTTATTTGGTCCATACTAACTATTTTATTTACGTTCTTTTTTACGAAATTAACTAAAAAAATAAGGGTAAAAATTAATCAAAATAAACATCTTCAACTCATACTTGCAAGCATTACGACACTCATTTTAGCTTCATTTTATGGAAGTATTATACTCTCAACATACCTTGGGAATGACATTACACTCATTCAGTTAAATCTCATATTTTTTATCATTTATACTGTTATTGGGCTCATTATCTTTTACTTCTACTCTAGAACACTGCGCGAGAAATATGAAATTCAAAGACAGCAAGGGGAGCAAGAAGCGCTGCAACAATACACAACCGAGATAGAACGGCAATATTCTGAGATGAGAAAGTTTAAGCATGATTATCAAAATATCTTATCCTCCTTAGATGAGTTCATTAACGAAGAGGATTATGAAGGGCTTAAACAATATTATCAAGATAAAATTAAGGCGAGTTCTAGACTTATGTTGAAGAATAACTTTCGCTTGGAGCAGTTGAGTAAAATTGAGGTAAAAGAAGTTAAAAGTATTATTGCTGTGAAATTGATGGTGGCACATGAGCAAGGTATTGATGCGACGTTTGAGGCGACAGATGCTATTACTGCTGTTCCAATGGATTCTTTTGTCCTTGTCCGTGCGTTGGGAATCTTGCTAGATAATGCCATTGAGGAATTGCTGGAAATTGGAGAAGGGAAGTTGCTAGTTGGGATTTTTAAAAGTGAGAAAGTGACAACGTTTATTGTTCAAAATACATGTCGTTTTGAACTTCCGCAAATTCATCAATTAAAGCAAGCAGGCTTTTCAACAAAGGGAGAAGGGCGCGGCCTTGGTTTAAATAATTTATCAGATTTTGCAAAAGAGTATAAGAATATGTCGTTAGAAACACGTGTGATAGAAGATCAATTTATTCAAAAGATAATGGTAGGAGGTTAATGTATGTTATCAATATTTATTTGTGAAGATGATATAAAACAAAGGGAGCGGTTAAAGAAGATTGTCGATAATTACATTATGATAGAAGAATTAGATATGGAAGTTGCTTTGGAAACTGAGAATCCGTGTGATGTTTTAGATTATCTTGATGAAAATCCTAAAAAAATGGGCTTATATTTCTTAGATGTTGATTTACAGCATAAGATAAATGGAATTGCGCTTGCTTCAAAAATAAGAGAAAGGGATGATTTAGGAAAAATCGTATTTGTTACGACGCATAGTGAACTATCCTATTTGACTTTTGTTCATAAAATTGAAGCTTTGGATTACATTATTAAAGATAAACCAGAAGAAATTCAAAGAAGGGTTTGTGACTGTATCCAAATTGCGAATAAACGTCATTTAAATGATAAAAATCCTGATAAGAAAATTTATACAGTGAAAATAGAGGATAGAGTTTTGGCAGTTCCTTATGAGGAAGTCATGTTTATTGAGTCGTCGGATGTTCCTCATAAGCTTGTCTTACACTTAGATAATGGACAACTTGAGTATTATGGTTCCCTTAAAGAAGTGGAGCAAGCCATTCCTGATTTTTATCGCTGTCATAAATCTGTTGTTGTTAATCCTAATAACATCAAAGAAATAGACAAATCGACGAAAGAGGCAGAAATGGTTAATGGAGAATATTGCCTAATTTCGGCAAGAGCAATGAAGGGATTATTAAAGATAGTAGAAAAAGTCTGAACTGATGCGGCTTTTAATTACTTTTTAAAGCGAGATTAGATGATCTTGCTTTTTTGTAAGCGGGAAAAAACAGACTGTATAAAAAAATCCCATCAGAAGTGGTAGAATTGAATCTATCCGACCAGATGGGATTTGTGTGTAGAAGTGAAATCAGTTGTGCAATGTAGTTTGACAGAATCAGTCCATGGTAAAAAGTTCTTCAAAAGAGCGGGATTACGATGAAAATCCAGCTTAGTACAATATGTAGTGCCGGATTCAAAAAAAAGAACCTCGACAATTGTAAGAACGTGGATTTACCTGTAAAATATTGATTGAGAAATCAAAGGTAACAGGGATTACCGCAAACAATCGGAGGTTCATATGAACAGTATAGTATATATCGGCATAGATGTCCATAAGGAAAGTTACACAATTTGCAGTTTTCGTCCGGAAGATGACTGGGCAAAGCATATGATGAAGCTAAAATCGGATTATAAACAAGTTTTGAATAACAATGAGCGGATGTAAATTGTTTAACACATCTTTACTTTGGAACTAAAATGTGGTATAATTAAATTATACGTGTCTGAAAAGATGGTGATCTTTTGGTTTCGTTGGAGCTTGATAAAATTTGGGAGAGTGGCTATCCACTCTCCTTATTTGTACGCTAATTTGTTAAAAGGCGGGATGTATGGTGAGTGTTGTAGAGAAAGTTGAAAAACTTATGTTACCGATTTGTGAAGAAACGAGAACTTACTTGATTGATATTGATTATGAGCAAGAGAATGGCACATGGTATCTTCGCATTTTTGTAGATACTGCTGATGGATTAACCATGGATGATTGTGTGGCTGTGACTGAATTGATTAGTGTAAAACTTGATGAATTAGATGTCATTTCAGAAGAATATATGCTAGAAGTCTCTTCTCCTGGTGCAGAACGTCCACTTAAGACGGTTGAAGCGATTGCTGAAGCTGTTGGATCTTATGTGAATGTGGTCGTTCATCATGAAATTAATGAAATTGATGAGTTTCAAGGAGATTTGATCAGCTTCGAATCGGACATATTAGTACTTGAATGCTTGTTTAAAACAAGGAAGAAAAGAATCGAAATTGCATATAGCAATGTTAAGAAAGCCAGGTTGGCCGTGAAGTTTTAGTAGACATTCAAGGTTGAGCAAATTTGATAAGATGAAAGAGGCGTTGCAGGGTGAATACAAAAGAATTTTTCTTGGCTTTGGATTTGATTGAAAAGGAGAAAGGCATCTCACGTGGGGTTGTCATTGAAGCGTTTGAACATGCATTAGTGAGCGCGTATAAGCGTAACTTTAATGAAGCAGCAGAGATTGTTGTTAAAATTGATGAAAAAGCTGGAAGCATCGGTATTTTTACGAAGAAGACAGTTGTGGCAGAAGTTTTGAACGATGCAACAGAGTTGACGATTGAAGAAGCTGAGGCTTTCAAAATGGATCCTGACTACGGCGATGTGATTGAGTTTGAAGTGACGCCAAGTGGCTTTGGTCGCATTGCCACCCAAACAGCGAAGCAAGTTGTGCGTCAACGCTTAAAGCAAGCGGAGCAAGATGCATTAATTGCAGAGATGGAAGAACGCATTGGTGAATTGATAACGGGGATTGTCAGTAAAGTTGATGAACGTAATGCTTACATTGACCTAGGAAAGTTAGAAGGTGTTTTGCCTTTAACTGAAGTGACACATTTAGATGAAGTCAAAGCTGGCGAACGGATCCGGGTTTATATTACCCGTGTTGAAATGCGTGGAAAGAATTTGGTTGTTTTAGTGACACGTCGTGATCCTAATATTATCAAGAAGTTGTTTGAACTAGAAGTGCCTGAAATTTATGAAGGCACAGTGAAGATCGTAAATGTTGTTCGTGACATTGGACAAAGGGGAAAAGTTTGTGTCACGTCAACAGATGAAAATATTGATCCTGTGGGCGCGTGTGTCGGTCTGGGGGGTGTTCGTATTCGAACGATTATTGAAGGACTAGGTGGCGAAAAGCTCGATTTAATTCCCTTCTCAGAAGACCCTGCTAAATTTGTGGCCAGTAGTTTAAGTCCAGCCAATGTGTTGCATGTTGACATTAATGAAGAAGAAAAACGGGCATCAGTTATTGTCGATGCTGACCAATTGTCGCTCGCGATTGGTAAACGAGGTCAAAATGTACGTTTAGCAGCGCAATTAACCGGCTGGAAAATTGATATTAAAATTGATGAAGAAATGGAAACTCAGCGAAAAGTGGCGCTTGAGAAACAGCAAGCTGAAGCCAAAAGGTTAGCAGAAGAAGAAGCGATCAAAAGACAGCATGAATTTGAACAAGAACAAGCTGAAAAAGTGAGTCAACTAGAAGCACTAGCAGCTTTAGTGGATGCTTAAAATGAGCCGTAAAAAAGACATTCCAGTTCGTAAGTGTGTCGGTACGAATGAACGGAGACAAAAAGCTGAGTTGTTGAGAATTGTGCGCGTAGAAGATCAGGTCATCATCGATCAAACAGGCGAGCTTCAGGGGCGTGGCGCTTACATCACACCCGATGTTCATGCGATTAAAAAAGCGAAAAAAAAGCACGCTTTCGCGAGAGCACTTCGCATGAAGCTTGATGAGAAAATTTATGACGACTTACTTGAACTTGTCAATCTTGTTCACATGAAGGAGCCCATGGATGAGTAAAGAGATTTTAAGTTTTATCGGTTTAATGAGTCGTGCGGGGGCATTGATCACAGGAACAGAGCTGGTGCTAAATGGTGTGAGAAGTGGAAAAGTTAAGCTCGTGTTAATTGATGCACATGCAAGTGAGAACACGTTGAAGAAAATAACGTCAAAATGTCACCACTATCATGTTGCTTGGATTCAATTAGAAGTAGGTGCTGATTTAGGATTGGCCATTGGAAAGCCCAGTCGAAAAGTAGTCGGTATTACAGATCAACAGTTTGTTAAAGCGTTAAAAGAGAAGTTACAAAAGTGTCAAGCGTAGAAGGGACGCAATGCGTTCATTTTTAAAAGTGGTTAGCAGCCACTGCAATCCTGAAATTCATAGGAGGAACAGTTAATGAGAATACATGAATATGCAAAACAAGCAAATGCGAAGAGTAAAGAAATTATTGAACTTTTAGCGGCAGCTGGAATTGAAGTGAAAAGTCATATGTCAGTTTTAGAGCCCGAAGTGGTTAAAATTCTAGATCGAAAATACAAGAAGGAAGACCAACCGAAACCAAAAGAAGAGAAAAAGACGACACCTAAAAAAATAGTTGCCAAAAAAGAAGCACCGAAGGTATCAAAAAAGGAGCTAAAGCCTATCGAAGTTATAGAAGATCCGGATGAAACAGGAGATATCTTTGCTGAAGTCGACGCGGATGAGTTATTCAAATATGATGATTATGCACAAGCGTTGAAGCCTAAAATTACGAAAAAGAAAAAAGGATCTAACGTCAAGAAGGTAAAAGTCGAAGAGGAATCCCGTGTCACCAATGTACCAACCAAAGTTGAGGCTGAAGAAAATGTGGTGTATTATAGTGAGGAATTAACAGTAGGTGATTTATGTGAGCAAATTGGCAAATCATCTGCTGAAGTTTTGAAGCAGTTGTTGATGCTGGGCATTATGGCTTCTGTGAATCAGTCATTAGATCGTGATACTGTGGAGCTTATTGCTGATGAGTCAGGCTTTGAAGTCAAGGATAAAGTCTTTACGGATGTGGTTGAATTTGAAAAGCTTGACATTGTAGATGATGAAGCTCATTTAACAAAACGCCCACCTGTTGTGACCATTATGGGACATGTTGACCATGGAAAAACAACATTGCTTGATACCATTCGTAAGTCGCGTGTGACATCTGGAGAAGCTGGCGGGATTACACAACATATTGGTGCTTATCAAGTTGAACACAATGGCGAATTGATTACTTTCTTAGATACACCTGGTCATGCGGCTTTTACGTCTATGCGCGCACGTGGTGCGAAAATAACAGATATTTGTATTCTAGTGGTTGCTGCTGATGATGGGGTGATGCCACAAACGAAAGAAGCGGTGGATCATGCAAAAGCAGCTGGCGTCCCGATTATTGTGGCTGTCAATAAAATGGATAAGCCAGAAGCGAACCCTGAGCGCGTGATGCAAGAGCTTCTCGAACAAGAACTCGTGCCTGAAGAATGGGGTGGAGACACCATCTATGTTAAAATTTCAGCGAAAGCTGGAGAAGGCATTGAAGATCTGTTAGAAATGGTAACCATCACGGCTGAAATGCAAGATTTCAGAGCGAATTCTAACCGTTTGTCCTCAGGAACAGTGATCGAAGCGAAGCTTGACAAAGGACGTGGACCTGTTGCGACGCTTTTGGTTGAAAATGGAACGCTTGAAATCGGCGATGCCATTGTGGTTGGGGATCAATATGGCCGCGTGCGAACCATGATCAATGATTTGGGAAATAACATCAAAACAGCAACGCCTTCGACACCGATTGAAATCACAGGGATTCATGGTGTGCCATTGGCAGGTGATCGCTTTATGGTCTTCTCTGCTGAAAAAGAAGCACGTCAAATTTCTGAAAAACGTGCTGCCAACACGACAGCTCGTAACAACATGCCAACAGCAGCGGTAACCCTTGATGATTTGTTCTCTCAAATTAAAGAAGGTGACATGAAAGAATTAAACATCATTATTAAAGGTGATGTACAAGGTTCAGTTGAAGCATTGTCGGGCAGTCTACAAAAGATTAATGTTGAAGGTGTTAATGTAAAAATTATTCGTGCATCCGTTGGAACCATTACTGAAAATGATGTCACATTTGCATTGGCATCTCACGCGATTATCATTGGCTTTAATGTACGACCGACTTCAAGTGTAAGGATGGCTGCTGAAGCTGCAGGCGTTGATATGAGGCTTCATTCCATTATTTATAATGCCATTGATGAAATCGAAGCAGCGATGAAAGGACTGCTTGATCCAGTCTTTGTTGAAAAAGTAACGGGACAATTAGAAGTACGTCAAACTTTTAAAGTGTCTAAAATTGGTACCATCGCGGGTTGCTATGTGACGGAAGGAACAGTTAATCGAAATTCAGGTGTCCGTGTGATCCGTGACGGCATTGTTGTATTTGAAGGAGATTTGGCATCGTTAAAAAGATTTAAAGATGAAGTTAAAGACGTTAATGCTGGTTATGAATGTGGTGTTACAGTCGAACGTTATAACGACATTAAAGAAGGCGATATCATCGAAGCATACATTATGGAAGAAGTTAAGCCAGTATAAGCATCAAAGAACGTGCGCACATGTGGGAGGAAAAAGAATGAAAAATTTAAAATGGCGACTATTGCTAGTGATCGTCATCGTTACATTAACAGCTTGTGGTGGTTCAAATGATGAATCAGAGCTTGACACACACGCTTACTACGAATACGAGGAAGCAGCTTCGTATGAAGAGAGCGAAAGCGAAACAGAAGCACCTGAACTGGAAGCTGAAGAAGACGAAATTGAAGAAGTTGAGTCAGGTTTCACAGGGTTTGATGACTTTCTTGAACTAGACTTGGGCATCAGCATGGAAGAAGCCATCGAACTTTTAGGAAGCCCAACTTCAGAAACAACGATGGACTTATTAGGTGTTGAAACAACAACGATGGTTTGGTTAGACATCAATTTATCGGATTCTAATTCTACGACCATTACATTTAGTGATGGCGAGGCGACTTCGGTTATGGAAGCCATCTTCGGCAGAAGTGATGATGTCACACTTGATGATTTTTCAAACCTTTCAACTGGGATGACGGAACTGGCTGTTTATGAAGCAATCGGTGTTCCGTATTCAGTGATGGTGATGGAAGTGTTAGGTGCAACATCAACAACGGTTTCATGGATCAATAGCGATTTAAGTGTCATTACCATCATGTTTACAGATGGTGTTGTTTCTGCACTTAGCCAAATTGGATTAGATTAACATGTGAAAATGCATAAGAAGTAGGGTGGTGAGCATATGAGTACGAAGATGCTAAAAGTTTCAGAGCAAATGAAACGACATCTTAATGAAATCTTACAACGAGAAGTGAAAGATAAAAAAGTGGGTTTTATTACCATTACAGGCTGTGAAGTAACCAATGATTTATCATTTTGTAAAGTTTATTACACCGTATATGGACCTGGCTATAGTGAAAGAGACGCAGCTGTCGCGCTAGATCGAGCAAAAGGATTTATCCGCTCTGAACTTGCGAAGCGGATGTCGTCAATGAGAAAAATACCAGAACTGATTTTCACCATTGATGAATCAACCAAATATGGGAATAAAATTGATGCGATGTTGGCAGAATTGAATCGAAACCGCTGATAACAATAAATAAAAAGCCTGAAAGCTCAGGCTTTTTATTTATTTATCATAATGGTTATTCGGTCTTTGCCTTGCATGTCTTTAATCGTTTCAAATGCTGAAGTAGGGAAAAACTCAGCAATTAATTTTGCCATGCCTTCTCGGTGATGATAGGCATGTTCAAAAGCAATGATGCTAGGCTTCTTTAAAATCAAATGCGCATCTTGCAAAATTTTACGGTAAAAATACAAACCGTCTTCACCACCAAATAAAGCCAAATGGGGCTCGTTATCATAGACCAGCGCATCCACTTCTTCTGTTGTCGGAATGTAAGGGGGATTGGAAACCAAGATGTCAAACTTTTTCCATTCATCAACCAGCTGAGCGAGCATATCACTTTGAAGGAACTGGACATCGGCTTTTAATTTTTTTGCATTTTCTTTAGCAACAGCAAGGGCAGATTCAGAAATGTCTGTCACTGTGACATTCATTGCTGATTCTTCAAGTGCCAATGTGATACCAATCGCACCACAGCCGGTACCTACATCAACAACGTCGACTTCTTTACCTTCAAAATGTGCGTCGTATAAGGCTAAAACTTTTTCAACCAATTCTTCGGTTTCGAAACGTGGAATTAAAACAGTTTCGTTCACTTTGAACGCATATCCGAAAAAGGTTTCGTAACCCATTAAATGTTGAATCGGGGTGTTATCTACCAAGTATTTTTTAACATTTTCTTGGAAAAGCTGGGCTTGCTCATGAGAGAGGCTATCATCTAAATTGGCGACGAGTTCATGGCCTTCTTTGGACGTTGCGTGTTGCATCAATAGTTTAATGGCAGATGCTTCTTTACCGGTTTCCAAAGCTTTCTTTTCTGCGGTTAATAATAAATTTCTAATGGTATTCATCGCATCTACGCTTCCTTTGGATTTTCCGCCATGAGCGGACGTTGCATCATTTTTTCAATGACATCTTTCGGGTTATTGCGGTTGAAAACAACATCATAAATGGCACCAACAAATGGCATATGAATTTCTAATTTTTGAGCCAATTCGTAAGTTGCTTGACAAGAACGAACGCCTTCAACAACCATTTTCATGTTGTCTAATGCTTCGTTTAAATCAGAGCCACTGCCAATTTTAAAGCCTGCTTGAAAATTTCGACTGTGTTTCGACATGGTCGTGACAATTAAATCCCCAAGTCCAGATAAGCCATCAAAAGTTTCTTCTTTTGCACCTAATGCCACACCTAAGCGTTTGATTTCGATTAAACTTCTTGTAATTAACATGGCTCTTGCGTTATCACCATAGCCAAGGCCTGCTAAAATGCCAGAACCAAGTGCCATGACATTTTTAATGGATCCACCGACTTCAACACCAATTAAATCATCGGTGCGGTAAACGCGAAAATACTGATTTGAAAACAATTCTTGAATGTCAAGTAACCTGTTGACGTGATTCCCAGCACATGTTACTGTCGTAATTTCTCGAAGAATCACTTCTTCAGCATGGGATGGACCAGACAAAGTAACAAATGTTGTCTCTTCACCTAATACTTCAGAGACAACTTCTGATACCCGTTTATGCGTGCCCGGTTCAATTCCTTTACTGGCATTGATTACCACCATGTGGGGTGACAAGAAGGTCTTCATACTTGTCAGAACATCTCTCATGACTTTAGTTGGAACAGATAATAGGACAAATTGGGCATCGTGCAGTGCGAGTTTTAAATCAAGTGTCGCTTTGATATTTTTGGGTAAAACAACATCGCTGAAAAATCTTGAATTTTGATGATTCTCATTAATGTCTTGAACCACGCTTTCTTCAATGGCATACAGCATGACCTCATGCTGATTATCAGCCAGTACTTGCGCAAGGGCTGTCCCCCAACTACCTGCACCTATCACTGTAATTTTTGACATTGTAACATCTCCTATCATTTTACATAACTGTCGTCGTTAGTTGTTAATCTTCCCCCTTTACGAGACAACGACCCAATCTAACGAATGTCGCGCCTTCTTCGATTGCAAGTTGATAATCATTGGTCATGCCCATGGACAGTTCTTTACAAGGGGCATGTTCCAATGATAAGCTTTGAATTTCCTGTTGCAGCTGTCTAAGGGTTGAAAAACAACGTCGAATCACCATTGTATCATCGGTATCAGGTGCCATGGTCATTAAGCCGACAATTTTAATTTTATCATGGTTAGCAAGTTGCTTGAGGAAGTCGATCACGTCTTCTTTTTTAAGTCCGTGCTTACTGGTTTCTTCGGAAACATTAACTTGAACGAAACAGTTCACTTTTTGATCAGTGCGTTTTTGAATTTCGTCAGCCAAAGATAAGCGATCTAATGAATGGAGGTAATCAATTTTGTTAATCACGTCACGGACTTTTCGTGTTTGCAAGGTCCCGATAAAATGCCACGTGACAGGATTTTCGATTTCATGATATTTTTTTAAAAAAACATCAGGGCGATTTTCTCCTAAATGGGTAATGCCGTGGTCATACAATTCTTTTGCAACTTGAGTATCCACATATTTCGTCACACCAATGATGGAGGTATAAGAGGGGATTTGATTTTTTATATGGTCTACGTTCTTTGCGATATTCATTTATAAGTTCTCCTAAGAAATAATTTTTCTTTTTCGAGCAGTTGAGCTGTTTATAACAATAATTTCCCAATTAAGCATTTGATTAAGTGGATGGAAATCTCTTTTGAATTTTTCTTCGATTTTATCTTTAAGGCCTTTACACCACTCTTGGTCATGCTCATTAATGACTAATAGGAATACAACCTTCATCAGGCATCCTCCTTTAATCCCGCTTCCTCGCAATGATATGAACAGGAGTCCCTTCGAATCCGAATGCTTTTCTCAAGCTGTTCTCTAAGTAACGCTTGTATGAAAAGTGGAGTAACTCAGTGTCGTTAACGAAGATGACGAAAGTGGGTGGTCCTGCTTTGACTTGAGTTGCATAATAAATACGAAGCCTACCAGCCTTGTGAGTCGGTGTCGGGTTCATGGCGACTGCATCCATAATGACATCATTGAGTAGATGGGTCGAGATGCGTTTGTGATGATTTTCATAGACCAAGTCAAGGGGTTCAAATAAAGTGTGCACTCTTTTCTTGGTCAAAGCTGATAAAAAAACAATCGGGGCATAATCTAAAAAGGCCATATCCGTTCGAATCAGTTGCTCCCATTTACGCATGGTTGCATCATCTTTTTCTACGGCATCCCATTTGTTGATGACAATGACAACGCCGCGCCCTGATTCGTGAGCAAGTCCAGCTACACGCTTGTCTTGTTCAATAAGGCCTTCTGCAGCATCGATTAAAATTAAACAGACATCACTGCGATCAATGGCACTCATGGCGCGTAATACACTGTATTTTTCGGTTGACTCGTAGACTTTGCCCCGTTTGCGCATACCCGCTGTGTCGATGACCACATATTTTTTCCCGTCTTTGGTAAAAGGTGAATCAATGGCATCACGGGTAGTGCCTGCAATGTCGCTTACAATGGTTCGTGTATCATTTAGCAAAGCATTTGTCAGTGATGATTTTCCGACATTTGGGCGACCGATTAAGCTAAATTTAATCACGTCGTCATCGTAATCTTTTTCTTTGGTCGTTGGTAATTTGGCGATAACTTTATCTAACATATCACCAAATCCAATACCATGAACGGCTGATACAGGAATCGGATCACCAAGTCCAAGGGCATAAAAGTCATAAATTTCATCGCGAAAATGAACATCATCAACTTTATTAACGATCAGAATCACAGGTTTTTCTGATTTGTAGAGCATACTGGCGACCACTTCATCTGCACGCATCAAGCCATCTCGAGCATTTGTGACAAAGACAATGACATCAGCTTCTTCAATAGCAATTTCTGCTTGGTGGCGGATTTCACTTAGAAATTGTTCGTCTCCTAATTCAATCCCCCCTGTGTCAATTACATTAAACGCACGTGTTAACCATTCTCCACGACTATAAATGCGATCTCTTGTAATCCCAGGCTCATCCTCAACAATGGACAGACGCTCTCCAACAATTCGGTTGAAAATGGTGGACTTCCCAACATTTGGACGTCCAACAATTGCTACTTTTGGTAATGCCATGACAATCTCTCCCAACGTTTTATCCGCTTCATTTAAGCACGGTTAGCTTCATTATACCACATTTTCTTGTTTTGTGCTTGCAATTATTCAAGCTATTTGAATAACAGTGATCATTAATTTTCAAAAAGAATTGACTTTTTCGTGAAATCATCATATAATATGATGATAACTACATCTGTCGTTTTTGGGATTGTTTTTTTAAGCTAATTCCCTACATTTGTAGTTTGCTCCGAATTTAATAGCACGAGAAAGGACGGTTGATAAAATGTCAAACATAAAAAGGTTGCCTGATGCAGAATTTGAAATCATGAGGATCATTTGGCATCATCCAACGCCAATTACAACGATGCAAATTGTCGATAAATTAGGTGAAGAAAAGAAATGGAAACCACAAACAGTCTTAACCATGCTTGTTAGGTTGGTTGAAAAGAATTTTTTAACAAGTGGAAAGAACGGTCGGGAAAGGAATTACACACCTGTTATCAGTGAGACAGATTATATGCAAATTGAAACAGGCGACTTTATATCTCGGTATCGTGGGAACTCTGTTGGAAGCCTTATAAAAACAATGTATGATGGAAAAAATATAACTGATTCAGATTTGGAAGAGTTGAAATTATGGCTTAAAAAACAGGAGGATTAAGAATGGGTATTAATTTGCAAGTATTCTTGTTTCTCTCACTGATGATGGCTGTTATCATCTCCTTGCTCTTTATCGCTAATACAATCTTTGCAAAGAAAATATCAGCAAAAGTTCGCTATATCATGTGGATTGTCATTATGATTGGCCTTATCATACCACTCAGACCTTCGATTGGAAATGGTGTGATTGATATTCCTAATTTCACAACGATACCGACAGAATCCACTGAACACCTCATTCCAGAAGCTGGTTCTGCTACCCAAACACCTGCTACACCGTCAGAAGTCTTTGACCAAAGGGTTGCAAGAAATCATTCCATTCCAGTTCAAACAATGATGCTTATGGGCTGGGCAACTGTTGCGATTGGGATTGCCCTTTATCATCTATTTCAGTATGTTCGTTTCGGGAGGGCAATTAAAAGATGGGGTGAACCTGAGGAAGATGAGATTTCTCTTGAACTTTTTGAACGTGTAAAGCAAGAAATGAAACTCGAAAATTGTAAGATTCAATTGGTTGTCTGTGGATTTATTTCGACTTCCATGTTGACTGGTTTTTTTAAACCAACTATTTTGCTTCCAGAAAGAAATTATGATGATATGGAATTAGAACTGATTTTCAGACATGAATTGATTCATTATCGACGAAAAGATTTATGGATTAAGCTATTCTCAGTTGTTGCTGTTGCCATTCATTGGTTCAATCCGCTCGTTTACTTGATGAATATTGCCTTGCAAACTGAGGGTGAAGCTTCATGTGACCAAGAGGTGTTAGAAATGTCCAAGTTGAAAAATCGTCATTTCTATGCAGAGGTTATTATTGGAATGATTGGTGAAAAAAGATTAGGTATGACAACATTCTCAACAAATTTCTATGGTGGAAAAAAAGGAATCAAAAGAAGATTAGAAGAAATTATGGTTGGAACAACCCCTCATCAACCAATATCCTATGTGTTTTTAGCTCTGACAGTGATACTGACAGTCATGTCAGGTTCAGTGTTTGCAGTGTCAAGCCTTACAGATATGGACCAAAACACGACAGAGGAATCTAGAGAGAATCATCATGATTTTTTTGAAATAGCAATCAATACTGTCGGTGGCGGTAGCGTTACTGAATATGAGCAACTTAGTGATGAGCGACTACTGATTCATGTTGCATACAATGACGAAGTATATCTTGTTGAAGTTGATATGATAAATACACGGGTTATTGGACTTTCTATTGCACATGAAAATCCTGAACTTGTTACTGGTGATCATGCATATGAAATAAATGAACCTGTTGAAACTGATATAGATGAAATACCTACAGAGGTGAACACAGATTCATCACAGGAAGAATCTCATCTATCAGAAATTTCAAGCGCGCGTGCTGGCGAGATTGCTTTAGGTGTTGCACCTGGCAGACTTGTTGAAGTGAGTCGTGATTGGGAAAATGGACGCCCTGCTTGGTGGGTGGAAATTAGGCATGGGGGAATGGTTCATGAATTCTACATCGACATGGAAACAGGCGCAATTTTGCAACATGAAATCGAAAGAGATGATTAGTTAAATGTTCGATTTTTGGATTTTGGTTAAAATATTTTCAAAAAAAGGTTGACTTTTTAAAACGACAAGTGTATGATATAAGTATTAACGACAAACGTCGTTTTAAAAACGAATTAAAAACGACAATTGTAGTCGAAATGGAGGAATCATGATGAAAAAGTTTTGGAATGAAGCACGATTATCAGATAAAATTTTGGGTGGCTTATTGGTGTTGGTGATTACTGGTTGGTCAGCAACGGCTATTCATGCAAATATAACAGATGCTGCTGTAGTTGTAGAACCACCAACAGAAGAAATTCGAGTACCAGATATGATGACAGCTATCCAAGCTAGAGAAATTGCTGCTCGCTTAGTTGGTGGCGGTGAGATAATTGAATTAAGCTTAGATACATCTGAGGATTTCGTAACATTTGATATCATTGTATCTGACAATGATGATAAATTCCAAGTTATACTAGATGCGACAACTGGTGATTTGATTCGCTTAGAGGTATTAACAGCGCCTTCAACTGAAATAATGGACTTATCTGAAAATTTGACAGCAGAAGAAGCGATAGAAATGACAAGACAACATTTAGAATCTATTGGCATTACAAATGCAACACTCGTTTATTCATATTCGGACATAGAAGATGGCGTTCCAGTATGGAGCATTGAATTCAGATACAATGGTCGTGATTTAGAATTTTATGTCGTAAAAGCAACAGGTGAATTCCTAAAATACCCGACTGTTTCAAATGATAACAACAGTACAGGCTTGACGCCAGCGCAGACACCACCGCCAGCGCAAACACCAGCCCCTGCACCAACACCAGCTCCTGCACCAACACCAGCTCCTGCGCAAACACCACCACCAGTGCAGACACCACCACCAGCCTCGAATCATAACGCTAATATTTCAAGAGTGCGTGCTGGTGAAATTGCTTTAAGTATTTCCGGCGGAAGACTTGTAGAAGTAAGTCGTGATTCGCATCGCAGACAGCCTGCTTGGTGGGTAGAAACCCGTGCGGATGGAATGGTTCATGAATTTTATATCGATATGGAGACAGGAGCAGTTCTACAACATGAAGTAGAAAAAGATGACTAAGCAACATCTAGCCATAATATGTACTTTTAAGTTTATCACTTTAGTTGAAAGTTTCTATATTTTGTGAAAGTGCTAATCAAATGATTCTTTTTACACATTTACGGTGGCGTTCTTTCTTTGGATTATGGTATAATTGGCTTAAGATTTTTGATACGACTTCTTCAATTTGTCGTTCCTTTTGATTAAGCTGACTAGAACTAACAATTCTGTTAGATTCAATACTTTGTATGGCATAGCGTAATTCAATAAAAATCTCATCGGCATTAAAATAACTGTTTTTGATATGAATCGCGTCTACTAAATCTTTAAGCTGTTGTTGTGTACTTTTCGAAGCAAAAGACGTAATAGCACTTTTCTTTAATTTATTCACGGATTCTGTACTAGGCTAGTTGAGGAATTTCAGCTAGCTTTCTTAACAAATTTTAGCTTTAGCTTATATGAGGTGTATTATGATAGGTCTTTTCTTTTTCATCATGCTAATACTTTTATTCTTATTTTTTTCATACAACATTGCCGTACACAAATCCAAAAATGGAAAAGCAGTAAAGATAGGTGATTTTATTATTTTTATTTTAACAACTACTGTTTTGATTAATTCAATTGCTTCTTTTATTAATATTGCAAGATTTGTTTCTGAAACTAACATTCCCATAACAGATATTACCAATGGGTCTTTTTGGAATTACATGGAATTCCTTAATTTGATTGTAATCGTAATCATTTGGATTGCTTCAGGAGTGCGTTTGATTAAGAAGAAGGAAATTTAATGTAAAAAGCACCATTATTCCTGTTATGGCTGAGATTACTTCAGTGGTCGTATAACCTGTGCTCTATCTACCAGAATGTAGATTTGATTTTTAAAATGTTGTATAGTCATGCTGTACAGTTTTTTTAAGGGTTAGTACACATCTTTCGAGTCTCCTATGGGCAATGTTAGGCAAGGTAATCCAGTTTCAACTGATAGATTTTAAGCCTGTATAAGTTCATTTATAAACGTAAAATGCCAAACACAATTGCTTTCGAACCTGTATTTGGCATTTTACTTGTACATAAATCTCCATCACTAAATCATTTTAAAGGCTTGGGACTAGAAAAATCGGCTTCATAGTGGTATACTGGTAGCGATAAGAAGTGAAATGGATTCAGTTGGAGGTTGTTAATGATGTTACCTTATAATAAAAATCTTGATTTAATATTTAAAGCAGAAAACCTAAAAACAATTTACTTAGCAGGTGGTTGCTTCTGGGGCACAGATGCTTATATGGCTCGTGTACATGGTGTCGCTGAAACTGAGAGTGGATACGCAAATGGACATGCCCTATTGCCTGTTACGTATGAAGGCGTCTGCACAGAAACAACCGGTTATGCAGAAACGGTCAAAGTGGTTTATGATGAGACACGTGTCAATCTCACACATCTTCTAGATGAATTTTTCAGTATCACGAACCCTACAACATTAAACAAACAAGCCAATGATATCGGAACGCGCTATCGCAGTGGCATTTATTACGTGGATGAAGCTGATGTGCCTGTCATTGAAGCAGTCATTGCTAACGTGCAAAAAAGCTATGATCAACCAGTTGTTACGACCGTTGAACCATTGACCTCGTATCAACCTGCTGAAGCATATCACCAAAACTACTTAGAAAAAAATCCAAATGGCTATTGCCATGTGAAGTTCAACTAGCTGAGGAAATAAGATGAAAGCATTTAATTTAATTGTAACGACCACATTTGGTATTGAAGCCATTACCAAAAAAGAAATTGAAAAATTGGGTTATCAAAACCTTGTTGTAGAAAATGGGAAAATTGAGCTGGCAGGTGATGTACGTGATATCGCCATGTTGAATACATGGTTGCGCACTGCTGAACGTGTTTTGATTAAAATGGCAGCATTTAAAGCCACTAGCTTTGAAGCATTGTTTAATCAAACGGTCGCCATTGACTGGGCAGCACTCATGCCGATAGATGCAAAGATGCATGTGGTTGGAAAGTCGGTTAAATCCCAGTTATATAGTGTGCCAGACTGTCAATCCATTGTCAAAAAAGCCATCATTAAAGCGATGAGTAAGAGCTATGGTGTCGACCATTTTGAAGAAGATGGTCCTGTTTATAAAATAGAAGTCGCCCTTTTAAAAGACGTGGTGACATTATCCATTGATACATCTGGAGCGGGTTTGCATAAACGCGGCTATCGTGCTTATGCAGGTGCTGCACCGCTTAAAGAAACGTTAGCTGCCGCACTTGTGATGATGAGTCGTTGGAAGTTTAGCCAACCGATGATTGATCCTTTTTGTGGCTCAGGAACGATTTTGATCGAAGCTGCCATGTTTGCTCGAAATATCGCACCTGGTTTAAAACGCTCATTTGTTTGTGAAGCATGGCCAAGCTTTAACGCACAGACTTTCTCTCAAGTACGTGAAGAAGCCCAACACAAAATGTTTCAAGACAACACCTATAAGCTCATCGGTTATGACATTGATGATCAAGTCTTACGTCAAGCGAGATCAAATGCAAAAGCAGCAGGTGTTAGTGATGATATTGAATTTCATCAACGTGACTTTTCCGAGTTCTCATCTCCGATAAGTGCTGCTTGTTTGGTTACGAACCCGCCTTATGGAGAAAGACTATCTGATGAAGCAGAAGTGCGTAAATTGAATGAAATGATGGGTGATTTAAGAGATGACTACCCCCACTGGGGAATTAATGTTTTCACTGCTTTTGGTGGATTTGAACGTGACTTTGGCGAAACCGCAAGTAAAAATCGAAAATTGTATAATGGACGCATTTTAACGAGATTCTATAATTATTATCCGATGTAATTCCGTAATTCACTTTACTATTTTCAAAAATATGATATAATAATGTATGAAATAAACTATTAATTTTTAAGGATCTGATTTGAATGGATTGGTTAACAACCGATGTTGTAAGTATTATCTTGTTTTTTATAGGCCTTGCTGGTCTTGTGATTCGAAAGAATATGATGATCAGTGTCGTCTCCGTCGGGATTATGGATACTGCGATTATCCTTTTCTTTATTTCTATTACGTCAAGTGCAGGGCGTGTTGCACCGATGATGGCAGAATATGCCAATCAAAGTGTGGATCCTGTTGGACATGCGTTAGTTTTAACGTCTATCGTTATTGGTGTGTCGATTATGGCGCTTATTTTAATTATGATCTTGAACTTGTATCGTAATTATGGGACGCTTGATTGGGATGTGGCAAAAAGAATTCGTGAAGGTGAATGTCATGATTTTGATATTGTAAAAGCACGTATCGAGGTTTAAGTTTTAAACTTCAATACGTGCTTTTTAAAATCAATTATTTCTTCTCTTTATGAGCAGTTGACTTGCGACAACGTGGGCAATACTTATTCGCTTCTAAACGATCAGGTGTATTACGCTTGTTTTTCTTAGAGATATAGTTTTCTTCTCCACAAACACCGCACTTCAAAGTGAATCCTACGCGCATTTTAAATTCCTCACTTTCCAAAATCAAGTCCTTCTATTTTATCATAGTTCAGGAGAGATTGCAACGAAAAAATCATTAATTGTCACCAAGCCATTTTTATAAATTGTAAAGTCACGCTTTTTCTTCTTAAAAGATAAAATTTCTTTCAGATTATCTTTCATTTCCTTTCATTTTGTGATAAAATAGCTTACATACAAGTGACAAAGAGGTTTAATAAGGAGTTGTTTAAAATGGGGTTAGATGGCATTGTAATCGTGAATAAACCTCAAGGTGTAGGACCGTTTGAGTGTACTTTTAAAGTGCGAGATGCTTTGAAAACGAAGCAAGTCAGTCACATTGAGTCATTAGAGCCTCGTGTTGAAGGCGTTTTACCTATTTTTACTGGAAAAGCAACGAAACTGCTTCGTCTTTTTAAAGGTGGTTTCCGAGAATACTTATGTGAAGTGACAATGGGCTATTCGACGACCACGGAGGATACATCTGGCGAAAAGGTTGAGGAAAAAGTGGTTAAAAGGAAGCCGAGCATTAAGCAAGTTGAGAAGGTTCTAAATGATATGCGAGGCGCTCATACTCAAATTTCACCGATGTACTCGGCTTCTTTGTTTGAAGGGAAGAAATTACATAAGTATTTAGAAGAAGGCATTGAAATCCCGCTTGAAACGCGTCCAGTCAGGCAAGTAGAGATTCTTGATATTGAATTAAAATCAACTGAAATTTTAAAAACGAAAGAAAAGCTTGTGAAATTCAGCTATTATGTCAAATGTACAGATGGTACTTTTATTCGTTCACTTGCTGTTGAAATTGGTAGACGACTGGGGTATCCAGCACATCTGTCTTGCTTAAAACGTCTGTCGGTAGGACCATTTCATTCATCAAGTGCTGCTGACTATGACACACTTGCCATGCGTTTACTCGTCCTTGCTTCAGGTGGTGACAGCGACTTGATCTTACGTGATGACCGTGAGAAAACATGGTTCATTCCTTTCGAAGATATTTTGGCACCTTATAAAAGAATGATCTTGAATGAACGAGCGACACAGATGGCTAAAAAAGGCAAACGGATTCCATGTGAAATGGTCGACTTTGCGGTGGAAACAAAAGCCCCCTTCATTATTCTTTCTGAAGAAGGAGACCCGCTGGCGATTTATGCCCTTGAAGGTGACATGGGGCGTTACCATTCTTTGGCTGTCTTGGTAGATCGATGATGAGTGACGTTCTCAACTGTTTGAAGTTTTGATCTTTGTGTGAATCGGTCATTTGTGTGGAACATAGCATCCTAGTGCGTCCTTTTCAATTCAAAATAAGCATCAATAATCTCATTGGCTACTTCTAAAGCGATGGGATTTTTTTCATCTGGTAGCTCTGCTTGTGGAAATACAACGGCAATGGCGATTTCAGGCTTGTCATGGGGAGCATAGCCTACGAATGTCATGTGGTTGGTTTCAATTAACTGCCCATGCCAATCGAACATTAAATGACCTTCTTCATCACGAACAAATTCTTCTGCAGTTCCTGTTTTTCCAGCAGGTGAGTATTTCGAATTTCTGAAGTGATAATAGCCGGTTCCTTCTGATGTTTGCAAAGCTTGTCGGAAGCCTTCTTGAACACGTTTAAAAGCCTCAGCGGGTAAATCAATTTGATTAAGGAGATGAGGTCCTGTAGCATAGATTAATTGTCGTTCATCATCTGAAAATTTGATTGAAGCTTCTTTTAATAACCTGAGTGCAAATCTGTTGCCACCATTCGCAATGGTTGAGACATATTGCGCAAGTTGCAATGTCGTGTAGGTATCTGATTGACCGATTGCAAAATCAAGTAATTTAGCAATACTTTGATCTTGATTTCGCAGTCCCATTTGTTCTCCAGGTAGGTCAATGCCTGTATAAGTGCCTAATCCATATTGGAAAAAAGAAAAGCGATGTTGGGCTAATGTGTCGGGGTTAATGTTTAGGTTGGTTTTAGGATGATAGACATCGCCCCCTATTTTAATGGCTTGCTGCATGAAATAAACATTGCTTGAGGAACGGAGCGCTTCGATATCATCAACAAGACCAAGATCAGACCAGGAAGCTTTTGTCGAGCCGTCAGAAAAAATCATCGGCCGATCATCAATCTGATCACCAAAACGAGTAACGTCATGCGCATACCCTGTGAGAAGTGTGGCACCTTTTACAACGGAACCCATTGTAAAAGCATGATGCATCGTCCCCAGTGGGTGATCGCTAAATGCGTTATCATCATTTAATATTTTTCCATTGAGCGATAAAATCTCCCCTGTATACGGACAGACAGCCACCACATAAGCTTCACGTAAATAGGTCGCACCAGGTCGATGCTTTTTAACATGGATCATGTGTTTTTCTAAAATATGATCAATGCGGCGTGAGAATGCCGTGTCAAGGGTTAACACTAAGTCGATGCCTCGGGTGCCTGTGGAAAGTTCAATGATTTCTCCAGTCGAACTCATTTCGTAACGGGCTTTATGACCGCGTAATAAATCTTCATATTGTCGTTCAATACCTGATAAACCGATGGGATCGTTGATGGTGTATTCGGTATTTAAGTAATGCTTAAAGTCATCTCTAAGAAAGCGAGAATCTCCTTTGCTGACACGTCCGACAATGTCGTGTTCTCCTAAATCATCAGGAAAGTGACGTTTTCCCAATGTTACAAGATCAATGCCTGGCAACTCACCGATGTGATCTAAGACGCGTGCGGCTTCTACCGCTTGAACATCAAACTTTAATGTGTTTTCGCCGCCATAATAAGCTTCTGCCATCTTGGTAAAAATAACGTGTGCACGTTTTTCATGCGCTGTGAGTTGTTCGAGCTGTTTTGCTTCGATATCGGTTGGATTCACGCCAGTGTTGAGGTATTGGTATAACGCTTTTAATTGAGAAGTCGTCAGTGAATCAGTATCGACGTCAATTAATTGAGCCAAAGAAAAAGCGATGTGGTACAAGTCATCGATTGATTTTTTTTCATCGTAGCGGTAAATGATGGCAAAAACAGGTGTGTTGGTTACAAGTTCTTTGCCATGCCGATCATAAATAGAACCGCGTGTTTGTGACTTTTTAATGAGGAGTTTCTCGTCTTTTTTCCCTAAGTAGGCAGTGTAATCGTCAGCATATATATGATGGATTAAGCTGAGTCTCAAGAAAAGGAGCGTGATGAGGATCAAAACGGTAAGTTTAACGAATTTGATACGTGGATTTGCTATTTTTAAAAACGGATATTTCTCTTGGTATTTTTTAATCTTTTCTCTCATGGAAAATCACCTTTTAACATCTAGATAAAGTCTTGAAACTACAACTAGTATGGACAAATTTATGAGGTTTCATTTGTAAAAGTAAGCCATTTATGGTATAATTTTCTAAAGATGATGGGTTAAATGAGAAAGGATATATTGTATCTGGTCTTGGTGATGCAGGGGATCGTATTTTTGGCACGAAGTAATGCGCATAGCACGCATTTAGGAGGAAATAAATTGGATGAAAAATTAGCATTTTTAAAAGAATTAACAGATGCAAATGGCATTGCTGGTTGTGAGAAAGAAGTACGTCACGTTTTTAAAAAATACGTTGCGGATCATGCCGATGAAGTCACGCAAGATAAATTAGGATCAGTTATCGCCAAAAAAGTAGGAATCGCAGATGGACCTAAAATTGCCATTGCAGGCCATCTAGATGAGGTTGGCTTTATCGTGCATTATATTGATGAAAATGGTTTTATTAAATTTAAGCCTGTAGGCGGATGGTGGTCACAAGTTTTATTATCTCAACAAATGACGATTACAACGCATGCTGGAAAAAGAATCCATGGGATTATTGGTTCGACACCGCCTCATATTTTAACAGCAGAACAGCGTAAAAAGGTTACAGAATTAGACGATTTATTTATTGACATTGGTGTTGCAGATAAAAAAGAAGCTGAAGCTGCTGGTATTCGTCCGGGTGATATGATTACACCTTATTTAGAATTCCGTGAATTAGAAAATTCAAAGTATTTATTAGCAAAAGCTTGGGATAACCGTTTTGGATGTGCACTGGCCATTGATGTACTTAACCAGTTGAAAGGAGAGAATCATCCAAATACTTATTTTGGTGTTGCAACTGTTCAAGAAGAAGTTGGATGTCGTGGTGCTACAACCGTTGCAAATATGATCAACCCTGATGTGGTGATTGCAGCTGATGTTGTTTTAGATGGTAGCATCCCTGGTGCAGATAAAATCAAAGCTAAGATGGGTCAAGGCCCGTGTATTATTTTAATGGATGGTGGAACAGTTGGACATCGCGCTTTACGTGAATATGTGATGCAGCTTGCTGATGAACTCGAAATTCCTTATCAACTTGATGTACTAATGGGTGGTGCGACTGATGCAGCAACGATGCACCGCGCGCATGATGGAGCACCTGCTATGTCATTGGGTATTCCGTCTCGCTACATTCATTCCAATGGGTCGATTATTCATCGAGATGATTATGAACATGCTGTTCAACTCATGACTGAATTTGTTAAACGGTTTGATAAAAAAGCATTGGCACATCTTTTATACGCAGATTGATATAAGGCAGGTTAACGTTAAATGAATGATTTTATTCCATTTGCACTCGGTGTCATTTTCGTAAGTGTCAACGGTTTAACGCAGTTGGTATTTGCTCAGACGCAAGGATTTAAATTAAAGCCCGCAAGCATCGGGTTAATCATTGCTGCGATTCTCAGCGGTATTTTTGGTTTGATCACACCGATTACAGGTCAGTCAGCAATGATTGCATTAGCAGGTAAGACGGATGAACGTGATCAGCGTGTTGCAGCACTCTTGTTGTCGTCATTATTGATGGTTATATTAGGGTTAACGGGCGCAATTTCATGGGCTGTTGAATTTGTCGGTCCTGCCATAATGGCAGGAATGATGGCAGGTGTTGGCTTAATGTTAACACAAGTTGGTACAGATTTTGTTGTTGACAAGAAAAAAGGGAACTTAGCCGTAGGTTTGGTTTCATTGATCAGTGCATTTGCTATTTATTTTTTGTTCTTTGGAGATCCTAATGTGTTGGTTTATACCGTCGCAGGTTCAGTTTCTGTATCAACTGCTTATTATTTGATTTTTCAGCGTCATAAACAAAATATTGATTTGGAAGTACCAAAAGGAGAAACTGAGAATGGCAAATTTTGGACAAAGACCTATTGGCAAACAGAAGATTGGCAAGTTGTAACGCCTAAATTTACGTTTAAAGCGATTGTCGCAGCTTTGGCACTCATTTGTTTAGGTGTTGGAATTACCACTTCTTTTGGTGCCATCAATGCAGGTATGGCTGGCACAGCAGCGGGTCTGGAGGGTCCTATTTACCAAAACTTTGATTATTTAACACTGGTGAGTGGCATTGCAGGATTTGCCAGTGAGCTATTTGGTGGGATGCCACTTGAAACCATTATTTCTGGCACGGCGGCAGCACCGTGGCCCGTACTAGGGAATGTCTCTGTCTTAATTCTTTTAGCAGTGTTGCTTATTTTAGGCATTGTGACAAAAATTTCTAAATATATACCGACACAAAGCATTGCCGGGTTCTTAGTCATTATTGGTATTTTCTCGACTTTTCTACCTCAATTAAGAAATCCGGGATTTGCTTCGGACGTTCCAGTTGCAGGGGTCACGATGGCAGTAACCAAATTAACAAGCAATCCGTTTCTCGGCGTACTTGCTGGACTTTTTACACGTGCAGTGGGTCATTTGATCGGATTGGCATAAAAATATAATGAGTTGAAGGTGATACTTCGACTCATTTTTATGAGGTAAAGTTTCAACTTTTAGAAAAGCTACCCATAAATGTAAAAAACGACCTCCGATTTCTTGAACCTTTTGATTCAACTATCGAGGGTCGCGACACTGATAAAAGTGGCTGTGATATGTTTTCTTTTATTACTGAATTTTTATACTGGAAGGTGGATGACTTAGCAGTTTTTACTAGATATCTGATGGATCTAATGGCTCGTCTAAATAAATATCTACCCACATTATGTTTTCTTTTTTTAAACGGTCGATAAAGAGGGGATAACCCAACAGGAGATTTCTTACTGCAAACAGTTTACCTTCGTTTGAAAAAATTTCAACATGAACGATGCCAAGAAATCTCGTGACTTCCACTTTTTCTATTTCATCAAAAGTAAAGTAGGAACGTTTAAACATTCTTTTAACTTCAATCGAACGGTCATTTATTTGGATTTTTAAAAAAGGGTATGTGATGATTTCAACAAATCCAAATAATGATAAAATGATCCCAGTTATACTTCGAAAGTCAATCAAACCAAAAAAAGTAATGAAAAAATGAGAAAAAGCGATGAAAGATAAAAACATCATGAAGTTAAAAAAAAGAAGAAAAGTCGAATAACGGATGTTAAACAGGTAGGTACCTTCCGTCATATCATGATGTTTTTTAATGATCGAATGGTTGATTTTAAGCGCAACGGTTTCAATCAGTATTGAATAAATAAACATTAAGATAAAAAGTAACACAGTTTGCACCTCTTCGCATAAAAAAATAGCCCAGTTTTTAAACTGGGTACGCATATTTAAATTAACTGGTGCCCGGTGCGAGAATCGAACTCGCAGCTACGCATTACCATTGCGTCATTTTACCATTAAACTAACCCGGCCCGCTTGAGGACTGTTCCCTTACAATTAACCATTATACCATTATTTTTGAACAAATGCAATGATTTTTTTACAAGATGATGAAGAACAGATACAGTGGATTTGAAATTAGGATAGAATGGATATTTCAGCCAAAATGTGCTACAATAGTCTTAGTCAAAAGCGTTGAAGCGTTAAGGATTTTCCTTGTTGCTAGTCATCAGAAATGAGTGTTATTTACTTTACACTAAAAATGAAAAGGAGTTGACCCAGTATGGAAATGGAATTAAGAAATGAAACATCAATGATAAATGAGTTCATTAAAGCAATTGAAAAAAAATCAGAACTAGTAAGAGCAGAAAATGGGATATCAAAAATTGTGATTGATAATGATTTTTGGGAAGAAATGAAATACCAGATGTTCTTGAAAAAAGAAATTGAAAAGGGTGATGAATCTATTGCAAATGGTAAGTTTCACACGAGAGCCGATTTTCAAAGAAAGTATGGTTTAGCAAAATGAAAAAGTATGAATTAAGAATTGCTGATGATGTTGGTCTTGATATTGATGAGATAGTTGAAAGAAAGAAAACGTTTGGAACATACCAAAGCAACATTGAGAAGTTTTTAGAAGAAATTGATTTGAGCTATGAACGATTAGAAACTAGTCCTACGACTGGTTCAAATCTATCTGCACGAGTTGACTTTCAAACAAAGAAAAAGTATTTTGTCATTCAAGATTATTTGATGATTTACGAAATAATAGATGATAAGATTGTTCATGTTTCAAGAATTTTGCCTGCTAAAAGTAATTGGCAAAGAACGCTACTATAATCCAAGCGCTCCATCTTTAATATGTTGCTCCGCTAACAAAGTTTGGACAACGAAGCGCAAGCAGAGTTTCGTTCTATACATATAGAGTGAAAATGTTAAAAGTATAACTTGCTTTAAAATTATAAAAAAGCAAGTTTTTAACATGTGAAGAATTTTCAAAAGGTGGATATTATGAGTTAATTATGATATAATAATACTAACAATTATGATATTTAGGATGGTGATTAAAATGGAAATTAGACCGATTACTGATTTGAGAAATAATTTTAAAGAAATATCCGATAAAGTGCATAGTAGCAATGAACCGATTTATCTCACTAAAAATGGTTATGGCGATATGGTCGTAATGAGTATTGAAGCCTTTGAACAGTTCAAAGATAAGCAAGAATTGAAACAGAGAATTATTGAAAGTGAAACGTTGCAACAGCAACCAGGTAGCAAATACTATAGCCATGATGAAGTGTTCGACATGATGAAACAAACGGTAAAGGAGCATTTCAATAATGGCAATAGTAACATACAGCGAGAAGGCTAACAATGAATTAAAGAACATTGCGATATACATCGCTGAACAATCTTACTCCATTGAGATAGCTCTAAATGTTGTTGAAAGAATGAGATCAAGAATTAAAAAACGCCTAGAAATATTCCCATATTCTGGTCGAGTTGTTGAAACGATTGGTGGAACCGATTATCACAAGGTTGTTGTAGAACGTTATGGCTTTATTTATAAAATTAGCTTGGATGAAAATGATGAAGAAATAGTGATGGTCATGGATGTTATTCATGAAGCTGAAGATGATGACAGGTAATGATTAGAAGATGCAGAAACTTAATTTAACCTGTGTTGAATTTGTTCAGGATAATGATTGGCAAATGTTATATTCAAAGCTGCTTCTGTTTCTTGAGTGTAAGGCAGACGGTTAATAATATAAAAACCATTTGGATCGTTTTGTGTGTAAGCAGGAATTAATGGAATCCTATTACACACTTTTAAAATGATCATGAAAACAAAAAAGCCCATTCTATCGCTCTGGCTTCCAATAAATTCAATTCAGGGGGTATTCGTGGGGTGTTTTGATTTTCAACTGTCGATGCTCATGTATAAGTTGAAGGGTTTAACGGTATATATTTGACTAAATGTGTCTTATAAATATCAATAATCGATAATATCGCTTTCTTACATACGTTTACATTTTCATAATTTACCGTAGGCACGCATAAGAGGCGTATTATTTAATAATAAAACCACAAAATCATTTAAATGAAGATAAAATTAGGATGTTATAGAATTTAAAAATTTATAAAAAAATCTTAAAATTGATAAAAAAAGAAAATAGGAGATAGAGATGTTTTTTTTGGATTTTATGATATACTTATAGTAGTTAAAAGGAGGTGAAGAACAATGGTATATCTCTATCAATTGATCCAAGGATCAGGTTGGGCGTTTTGGCCACCGAATGTAGAAGGTTAAGCAGGTTAACCTTTAAGATCAAAAGTATTTCATCATTAAAAGGGGGAAGAAACATGCATGTTTATCAATTAATTCAAGGATTAGGCTGGGCGTTTTGGCCACCTGGTTCCGTCAACTAATTTCAAATAAAAAAAGCCATTTTCTTCAAATGTTTTTTTTATTTGCCTTCATTTCCTTTTCGACTGTTTTGAATGCAATCGATGTCGTTAGCTAAGAAGCAAGGTTTTTTCTAATGTCTTTATAATTCGGGAGTTCTAATGCTTGTCCGACAAATTCAACATACGTTATTAAAATGTTTTTAATGTTTTGCCTTTCTGAAGGCGATAGCAATGTTGGCAATTTGTAGTGGTAAATATCACTCAGTTTTTCATGCGTCCATTCTTCTGGAAATTCACCTGCATGTTCTAACATCAAAATGGCGATGAGTTCGATAATGTCGGCAAATTCTGCTTTTGCAGCGTTGGATAGTTGGGTTAAGTGTGAATCTGTGATGTGCTCGCAAATGGCTCTTGTTGTTTCAAGTTTAATGTGAATGATTTCGTTAATGTCGTGGGTTTCTAAGGTACTCATCGGTGTGGCCTCCTAAATTATCATACCTCAGTATGAACCAAATTTTCATTTATATACATATGCCATCATATAGTTTAATAAAGACAAATTGCCACGACTTTTTTATCCGTTTGGCAATCTGTTGACAAGGAGAACTTTAAGAAAGGTAACATGCTTATTAGTTCCCACTGAGGTGATAAAAGTGGCTATACTTGAAAAAAAAATTCGTGAACTCGTTGATGATCAGTTTGATCAATTTGTAACCATGAGACGAGATTTTCATCGTCATCCTGAGCTTGGCATGGAAGAGTTTCGCACGGCGGATAAAATCGAATCTTACTTGATGGACTGGGGCATTCAAGTCGATAAAAGAATTAATGAAACATCAGTTGTTGGCGTGATTAAAGGCAATGACCCAGCTGCTAAACACATTGCGCTTCGTGCAGACATTGATGCGTTGCCGATTCAAGAGTTGAATGATCACGGTTATCAATCTGTTCATCCAGGAAAAATGCATGCGTGTGGTCATGATGTCCATACGACCATTCAGCTCGGTGCAGCCTATGTTTTACAGCAGCTTCACGCAGCTTTACCAGGCAGTGTGAAGTTGTTTTTTCAACAAGCGGAAGAGACGGTCGGTGGTGCACAAGCGATGATTGATGAAGGCGTTCTTGAAGATCCTCATGTTGCTCATGTGCTTGGGATGCATGTTTGCCCAAAGCTTCCAGTTGGCACTTTTGGGGTGAAATATGGTCATGCGTATGCATCCAGTGATACGATCACCTTGTATGTTCATGGTCAAAATGCGCATGGGGCTTCCCCTCAAGATGGCGTTGATGCCATTGTGATTGCCAGTAATATTGTGATGGCTTTACAAACGGTGGTCAGTCGAAACGCATCACCACTTGATGCAGCCGTGTTGTCATTTGGGATGATTCAAGGCGGCGAAGCACATAATGTCATTGCCAATCAAGTCACCTTACATGGCACATTGCGGACCCTTGATGAGGGGGTAAGAAAGGCACTTAAAGGACGTCTGTTTGAAGTGGCGACACATGTGGCCAAAGCCTATGGTGGCGAAGTGTCTTTGCGCATTGAATCGGGATATGATGCATTGATGAATGATGAAACCACGACTGATCATGTGAAAGAAGCGGCTTTACGTGTGCTCGGTGCGCAGCAAGTCAATGTGTTGAAACATCCCAGTTTAGGTGTCGAAGATTTTGCTTATTTTGCAAAGGTTCGTCCGTCTAGTTATAACCGTTTGGGTGTTGCCAATGAAGAAAAAGGCATCACCGCACCTGTTCATGATGGACGGTTTGATGTCGATGAAGCAGCCATTCGCTATGGGATTTTAATTCAAGTTTTCAGTGTATTCATGTTAATGGGGGTGGTGATAGATGACGAAACCACCACCTTTTGATCCAAAGAAGAAGATTGGGATTGTGGCGCTTGCTGGACCCATGGATGGTCAAATGCTTTTGGAAGGCGAAGCGCAGTTAAAAAAGTTAGGCTATGAAGTGCTGATTGCACCGAGTTGTTTTGAAGCGCATCGGTATTTGGCAGGCGTCAGCGATGAAGCACGTGCACTGGATTTGAAAATGTTGTTTACTGATGATGACATCGGTGCTATTCTGAATATGCGTGGTGGCTATGGTAGTAATCGGATTTTGCCTTATCTACAAGGTTTTAACTTTGCCAACTACCCGAAGCCTTTTATTGGTTATAGCGACATGACGTATATGCATCTTTATTTGAATCAATGCGATCAGTTGATCACTTATCATGGACCGATGATTAAAGATTTGCTTGAAGATGATGAGCTGACAACAGAAAATTGGATTAAAACGGCGCTTGAAGGCATCCCACTTACTTTGAAAAGCGTGACGTTTATGAATAAAGGGTCGGGTCAAGTCAGTGGCAGGACGGTTGGCGGGAATTTAACCCTTATTTGTTCGACCCTTGGGACCATGACTGAAATTGAGACAGCAGGAAAAATATTATTCATGGAAGAAATCAACGAAGCACCGTATTCCGTTGATCGCTTATTGATGCAATTGCTGTATGCAGGGAAACTTCATGAATGTGCAGGGATCATTTTAGGAGATTTTGGTCATCAAGATCAAGAAGCTGTGATGGAAACGTTAAAAGATATTTTGTTGCCAACTGGGAAAATGATCGCATATGGTGTTCCTGCTGGGCATGTGCTACCCAACTTAACGATTCCACTCGGTGCAAGGTGTGTGCTTGATCCTTTAGGACAGCGGATTACTTTTTTAGAATAAAAGTCGGAACGCTTTCGCTGCACGAGGCGCTCTTATTGAAACCCGCGTTGGTTTTTTATCAGGTGTCTCTATTCCGGTGGGTCAGTACACTTCAGGGCACGTCTAAAAACAGATTTACGACCTAAAAGCATGTCATTTTGCCTAGTTTTTCATATAGTAATAAGGTAAGTTAAAAATGAAAGGAATTAACCCATTATGAATAACTTAGATCATCAACATGCGTCTCAACCTCCTGAATCACCTTATCTTTTTAACAGTCCCATTGGGGAAGGCATTATTTACGATACTGAAGAACAAATGCTTGATCATGAGCAAGAAATGCCGTTGCTACAGCAGATGCCGATCCAAACGGTTACGGCTACAACTACAACAGAGACAACTGGCATAATGCCTACTCATCTAAATAGTCGCACCATTACGGTTGCTGGAAAAGGCAATGCCATTCGCCTTCAAGAGCTGCAAAATACACTTTTTCATTGGAGCGTGTATGAGCCAACGGGTATTTTTTGTCGTGCCAATGAGCAAATCCGCATACGGCTTCATGGGAATCAATCAACCATCGCTTATATCGGGACGTTTAATTACCCACAAGGGGGAGATCGCCCGACAACTCGCACCCTTAATCCAGGTGTGAATACGATTTCAAGTCCAACAGCCGGTTTATTGTATATCAATGATGAGCATGCCATTGGGACAACGCTTACTGTTGATGTTGAAAATGGAGGGATTGCATCACCGTTATTTATTTTAGGGCGTCATTCACAACAGGATTTCCAACATATGTTAAATACGATGACAGCATCTGGCATGATTGAACTGAGAGGAAATCGTTCTCTCGTTACAGTGAGTCGCCAATTTGGACTTTCTCATGTAACTGGACGTGATCCAAGTATCCTCATGCGCTTAATTGATGCAACGATTGACAATCAAGATGAATGTTCTGGTCTTGATGCGGATATGCCCCATGAGCGTGACCGCCCTAATTTACATTATAAAGCGTTCACTGAAGATACAAGGTCTCATGTTTTCATGTGGGCCAGTAATTTCTCAACGGGTTATCGCTCCGCTTCTTTGCGCTATATTTTAGACCCTCATTTTTATCGACACAATGGATGGGGACCTTGGCATGAACAGGGGCATACGCGGCAATTGATGTCTTGGCTTTGGAATCGAAATTCACTCATTGAAACGACCGTTAATATTTATACGATGTTTACTGAAAGAGATTTTGACCAATACCCGCTCAACAGGGTCGAAAGAGATGGTCGATATACAACGGCTTTCAACTATTTCAACCAAACGAATAAAAACTTTCATGGACTAGACGTTTTTGTTAAATTGCTCATGTTTTGGCAACTGGATTTAGCTTTTGGCAGAAACTTTTACCCGACCTTACATCGTTTATATCGTGCCTTACCGATGGATGCGTTGCCAGGTATTAACTGGCATGACGTTGGGCTTCAATTTTTCATTTACATGACTTGCCTTGCGACCAATCGGAATTTGACGCCTTTCTTTGAAATGTGGGGGCTTCGACCGAGTGCAGATACTTTGTCAAGAATTAGCGGCTTCCCTCCCCTTGAGCGAGAGATTTGGCGCAGCCGAGATACGGCGCCTGTTGTTGAATACATCATGCCAAGACCAGGTTCTTTTACAGCAGAGAACTTGCCAACTTTACCGAATGTTAACCAAGTCGTGCCGTATTTAGACCGTAGACGTGTCAACATCCTCACTGTTCTGGATGCGCATTCAAATGCAGCCCTTCAAGTGAACAACAATCAAACAAGACTTTGGGGCAATACAAACGCAACGAACCAACAATTTGAGTTCATTCGTGATGCAGCAACGAATACTTACACCATTCGCAATATCGCGACCAATTCTTTTTTAACGGAGTCAGGAAGTAACATCACCTTAACCAACACGCCGACCAATAATTCCAGATGGCAGATCTTTCCACGAATTCTCGGCTCATATGTCATCATCAACCAAGCCAGTGGGCGTGCTTTAGATGTGGAAGGTGGGAGTACAACTGCTAACGGCACACGTGTCCTCACATGGGGACCATCGGGCAATGGTAATCAGGCATGGATGTTTAGATATGTTGACGGACAAGCAAATCCGAGCGGGCAATTCATCCCGCCAGTCAATCCGATCCAACCAGATGGTGGCAACCTAGGGAACGTCTCTGATTTTGATCAGCAGTACATCAGTCTTGCAACAGCCTTAAATGGAACGACCCGCATTCAGCCAAGCGGAAATGACCTGGTTTTATTCTCACCAACCGATCAAAACAATCAAGTGTGGAAGTTCACTTTCCATCCCGCAATGAATGCATATACCATTCAAAATGTTGAGGATGGGCGCTATTTAACAGAAACGAATAACACCGCAACCTTTACGCATACACCGACGACGAACAATGCCAGATGGCGCATCATGCCAGGGGCTAACAACACCTATCAGTTCATCAATGCTGCCACTGGTCGCAGCTTAGATGTGGAAGGGGGCAACACAACGACCAATGGAACACGCATCATCACATGGACAAGTACAGGCAATCCCAATCAGCGCTGGCATTTTCATGTCGCTTCAGCGCCAGAAGTGCCGACCCCGCAACCCGAGCCAGAACTGCCCCCTGTCGAGCCAGAAATTCCTGAACAACAACAGGCATTTTTAATCACAACAGCTTTAAATGGGACATCCGTCATTGAGCCTAGTGGTGATCACCTGGTTTTATGGTCACGTCGCAATCAACCCAATCAACATTGGCTCTTTGAGCAAGATGGGCTTGAGAACACGTATGTTATTCGAAATGCCGATGATGGGCGCTTGTTAACGGAGACCAACAACCAGTTAACTTTGGGAACTCAACTAAATGACCATGCCAGATGGCGCGTGATTTTGGGTCAAAATAATCAAGCTGAACTTCAAAACGTGGCAACGAATCGCTTCATTGACGTTAGTGGCGGTACAACAGCGACGAATGGGACAGCTGTCATTACGTGGACCCGGAACAACAACCCGAACCAACGTTGGATCCTTGAACCCATTGGTGGTGGCGGTATGATTTTACCTGAGCCTCAACCTGAACCACAACCAGAGCCAGAACCGCAGCCAGAACCACAACCAGAACCGGAACCAACACCACAGCCAACCACTGGGCTGACTTATCGTGTCACGGGTGAGGGTACCACAAGACAAAATCTCATTGTGACCAACCGAACAGGTGGCAACATTCCGTCCAGATGGAATCTGACCTTTAATTTCACTGGCGGTAACCCGACCACTGAATGGCCTGCTGACTGGCGATCAGGTGCTGGCGGCAACTTAAACACAATGGTTAATACCGGTTTAAACAACAACGGATCCTTAACCATTCCGATGGGAACTGCTACTAATACGAGAATCTCCAATGTGAGAATCAATGGCAATACTGCAATTAGGGAATAAATAAATGCGATTAAGTTTAAAAAAACACATGGGAGATTCTATTTGATGCCATGTGTTTTTTAATGCTTCGCTTGTTACCATTTGGAGCGTCAATGAATATCAGTTAAAAGTGTTACGATGGGCTAACTTCATTCATATAATGAACCATACCACAAAAATCCAAGTTTAATGGCGTTGAATAGACTGAACAACTTGGATGTGGCAGTAATAAGCGAACCATCCCCAATGATTGAAAGGAATTTGATAATATGAATAACCATGATGACTTTAAAATGGAACAGCTAACACCTAGTATGCTTGATGATTTTCAACAAGATCATCCCGTCATTATAGATACCTATGAACAATTGGGATTATCAGCATCTGATTTTCCAGCGCCCATTCAACCGTTCGCAACCGCTATTCAACCGATCAACGCAGTCGCGCTTGCAACATTAAGTCAACGCAGTTTTGACATTGAAGGAAAAGGGCGAACTGTCAGAGAGTGGCAAAGTCTGCATCGGAAGCTGTTCCCTTGGTGGCCCTATGCGGCAACGGGTATTTTTTGTCGTGCCAATGAATCCATTCAAATTCGTGTACATGGCGACAGACCGATTGCCGCTTTTATTGGAACACGTCTTAGACCTACTTGGCAATTCACACCGACAAGGCGTCCTTTAAATCCTGGTTTAAATACCATTTCTGACCCGACCGCAGGCTTACTCTACTTTTCAACAGAACATACTGGTACCATTTCAGTTGAAATCGTCAGTGGTGGCGTGGCATCTCCCCGCTTTATCCTAGGTAAGCATACATTGGCTGACTGGCAAACGATGTTTAATGGGATGACAGAATCAGGACTGATTGAGCTTGAAAGTGACCGTTCCTATGTTTGTGCAGGGCGTCAAAACAATATCAATAATGGAGATCCTATTGCTTTGCTTCACACCATTGATCAATCTGTTGTACTTGGTGATGAAGTTTCAGGCCTTTCGCCTCATATGCCCCACGAACGTGATCGCCCTGATCCACATCAATTAGCTTTAATTGAAGTAACCAGTCATCAAGCTGCAGGATTTGCCCATACCTATGCAACGGGCTATACGCCGAATACGATGGTTAGCGTTCTTCATGCAGCTGCTTACAGGGACAGACACTCAGGTTGGACAGCTTGGCATGAACAAGGACATATGCGTCAACAACCGGCTTGGATTTGGTACCGACTCATAGAAGTCACGGTTGATATTTATGCCATGTATATTGCTCGTGCCTTTGGCAATGACTCACGCCTTGAAGCAAGGAATGAATATGCCAATGCGCAAAATTTTAGAAATCGAGAAAGGGTTCTTTTCAGTGAAGCACCCAATGATGCAGTACGGTTAGTCATGTTCTGGCAACTCATGCTTGCTTTTGGTGTTAACTTCTACGCACGACTCCATCAACTATATCGCATGGTGCCAGCTAATGAACTACCCGGACAAAATTCTGGTCAAGTCGGTGAACAGCTTTTCATCTACATGGCATCCCTTGCAGCCAACCGAAACTTAACCCCCTTTCTAGAACGCTGGGGCATCTTCCCGTCTGTGATGACAGCCAGTCGAATTAGCCATTTACCACCACTGGTCAATCAAATTTGGAATGGACGTGACAGCGCTCCAATTGTCGAATATATCATCCCAAATCATGCGCCACTAGAGGCGCCGACACCGGTTCAACTGCCGCAGCTTGGTAACTTAAACGGTCATCAAGGGACCATTCGGACTGCTGTCGGTAATGGTCCTGGGATAGATGCCAGTGGTGATCACCTCGTTATTCAAGCAGTGGATGGTTCAGACAACCAACGCTTTGCATTTATTCAAGATACAGGAGATATTTACGCCATTAGAAGTATCGGTCGTCAGCAATTCCTTGTTGATAGCGATCAATATATTACCTTGACGCCTAACCAAGCATCAGCAACAAGATGGCGATTAACACCGACCATTCAACCCATGACAGGTGTGGTTTCATATACCATTCAAAGCATGACGAGCCAGCGTATGATCGACTTAGCCCATTCTTCAACAACAAACGGTAATCGTGTGGGTACTTGGGGTGCTGGGAGTGGCAATAACCAACGTTGGATCATTGATGTTCCCATTACCCTTGAGCCTGAACCAGAGTCTGAGCCTGAACCAGAGCCAACCCCACAACCAGAACCAACGCCTGAAAATAATCCGATGTTTAACAACCGACGCCTTCACATCGCAACGGTCGTTAA